>DYHP01000005.1:0-18851 GCA_020724105.1 Candidatus Methylomirabilis sp.
TCCCCGACAAGTCGGGGAACAGGGGGAGATAGAGGGGGTCAAAAAACAAAATCTAGAATCCATAACCCAACATCCAACTTACATATTAATATGGACGACGACTCCTTGGACTCTGCCTTCAAACGTGGCCGCGGCAGTCGGGCCGGATATTGATTATTTAATTGTAAAAGACAAAAGCGACGGCAACCAATATATTTTGGCCGAAGCCCGGCTTGGCGCTTATTACCGCAATGAAAACGAGTATGAAATTGTCAAAAAATTAAAAGGCAAAGATTTGGTTGGTTTGGAATACGAACCGATTTTCCCGTATTTTTCCGGCTTGAAAAATGCTTTCAAAGTGGTTTCCGCCGATTTTGTCACTACTGAAGACGGCGCTGGCGTTGTCCATATCGCTCCGGCTTTCGGCGTAGACGATTACAATCTCGGCAAAAAAGAAAATTTACCCGCCCCAAACCCGATTGACGAGTCAGGGCAATTCACCAAAGAAGTTCTCGATTATCAGGGCTTATTTGTTAAAGACGCGGACAAAAAAATCATTGAGGATTTAAAAAAAACCGGCCAACTTATAAAACTTGAAACTGTCGCCCACGCTTATCCGCATTGCTGGCGGTGCGAAACGCCGTTGATTTACAAATCAATTTCCACCTGGTTTGTTAAAGTTACGGAAATAAAAGACAAAATGCTCAAAAACAACGAAAAAATCAACTGGGTGCCCGAACATTTAAAATATGGCAGGTTCGGCAAATGGCTTGAAGAGGCGCGCGACTGGGCGATTTCTCGCAACCGCTACTGGGGCAACCCGATTCCTGTTTGGAAATGTAAATGCGGAAACATTAAAGTTATCGGCTCAATTGAAGAATTGGAAAAACTGAGCGGACAAAAAGTAACTGATTTGCACAAGCATAACATTGACAAAATCACTTTCAAATGCGAAAAATGCGGCGGCGAAATGAAACGCATCCCCGAAATTTTGGATTGCTGGTTTGAATCCGGCTCAATGCCTTATGCCGAATACCATTATCCTTTTAACCCCGATAGTATATCCTCGCTACGCTCGGATAACTATGGGGCAAGAAACAAGAAAACAATCTTTTTACCAAAGAATTTCCCCGCACAATTTATTGCCGAAGGAATTGACCAAACCCGCGGCTGGTTTTACACGCTTTTAGTTTTATCAACCGCTTTATTCAACAAACCGGCGTTTTTAAACGTGGTGGTCAACGGCCTAGTTTTGACCGAGGACGGCAAAAAAATGAGCAAACGGCTCAAAAACTATTCCGAGCCGAGCGAAATTATTGACAAATACGGCGCCGACGCCTTGCGGCTCTGCCTCGCCGGCTCGCCGGCGGCCAAAGCCGAAGAATTGAGATTCAGCGAAAAAGAAGTAGAAGAAGTGTTAAGGGGTATTCCGATGTTGCTTTGGAACGTTTTCACATTTTGGAAGACATATGCGCAAAATCAAACAACCAAAATCCAAAATCCAAAATCCAAAATCCAAAACATCTTGGACAAATGGGTCTTGGCGAAACTGAATTGGCTGACCAAAGAATTGACCGAAGAAATGGAAAATTACGATTTGCCAAAATCAATCAAATTAATTAAGGACTTTATAAACGACCTCTCTACCTGGTATTTGCGCCGAAGCAGGGAAAGATTTAAACAAGTAGAAGCCGATAAACGCCGCGCGCCTTCGGCGCCTACGCCGACTAACGCGGAAGATTCTCAAACAGCGTTAAATACTCTGGGTTATGTGCTTTTAGAGACTTCTAAACTGCTTGCGCCCTTCGCGCCGTTTTTGGCGGAAAAGATTTATCAAAATCTAACAACCGACAGCGAGGCTGTCGTCCTGAGGACTCCAACTTTAAGTCGGAGGACGAAGGATCTCATGGGAGCGAAAGCGACCCACGAACCAACAACCGCCTCTGTTCACTTGGAGGATTGGCCTGAGGTTGAAAAGAAACTGATTGACGAAAAAGTGCTAGAAAATATGCAACTCGCCCGCCAAATTGTCAGTTTGGCGCTGGAAGAAAGGGCGAATGTCAAAATTCCCGTCCGCCAAGTTCTGCGGGGCATAACCGTAAATGGCGCGAAACTTGCTCAGGAGTATCTTGAACTTATCAAAGACGAGGTGAATGTAAAAGAAATAAAATTCGGGGGCGAGAAAACTTTATCCGTAATTTTAAACACCGAAATCACGCCGGAACTGCGCCGCGAAGGCATCATGCGCGAAATTGTCAGGCAGGTTAATTCTTTGCGCAAAGACGCCGGCTTGACTATTAAAGACGCAGTTGTTTTGCGTTACGACACCGCTTCGAATGAAATTAAAAAGGCGTTTGAAGAATTTGGCGAAAAAATCGCCTCAAGCGTGATTGCGGAAAAATTAGTTGAAGGCAAGAAAGAAGTAAGGAACGAAAAGATTATAAAAATAGAGGAAGGGGAAATTTGGGTAGGACTGGATTGACAGTAAAAAATTTTATTTCCTGAGCTTGTCGAAGGATAAAATTTTGACTTCAAACCCTTCGACTTCTCCCGACCTTATGTCGGGGTTCGCTCAGGGAATAATTTTATCTATAGAAAAAAGCGGCTTTGCCCAGTAGAGCCACTTCGTGATTCTACTGGGCTTGGCAAAAAGCCGCTTTCTCGTTGTTAATGAACGGAATAAATGATAGAATAAAGATAGTAATTCGTTCGCTGCGCTCACTGTAAATTATCCCGACAAGTCGGGACGTAACTTGTCTCCCTTCGGGAGACGAAACTTGCTCACTGCGTTCGCGTAGCGAACAAATTTCTAGTTTCGCCCCCGTGAAACGGGGGCAAATTTCAGGGAGCCCCGACTTGTCGGAGTAAACTCCGCGACCGAATTTCTTAAGATATATGCCTATCCAGTATGTAAGAAAGCGCGATGGGCGCTTGGAAAAATTCGAGCCGGGGAAAATCGCCAAAGCGATTCACAAGGCGATTTTAGCCACAGGCGAAAAAGACGGTGAACGCTCAAAAGCCCTTGCCGAAAGCGTCATTTCTTTGGTTTCCGAAACCTTTGCGGACAAAATCCCCGGCGTGGAAAACATCCAAGACATTGTTGAAGAAACTTTAATGCAGCACGGCCTAACCAAAACCGCCAAGGCCTTTATTTTATACCGCCAAAGCAAAAAAAGGCAGCGGGAAATCAAAAAATTCTTCGGTGTAAAAGACGATTTAAAACTGGGGATTAACGCGATTAAAATTCTTGAACGGAGATATTTAAAGAAGAATGAAAAAGGGCAGGTTGTGGAAACACCGTCGCAAATGTTTTGGCGCTGCGCTAAGGCCGCGGCAAAAATTGAAAAAAAATACGGCGCCAACGCAAAACAAATCAGGAAACTTGAAAAAAATTTTTATAACGCCATGGTGAACGGCGAATTTCTGCCCAACTCCCCCGCCTTAATGAACGCCGGCACTCCTCGGCAGCAAATGTCCGCCTGTTTTGTCTTGCCGATTGAGGATTCGGTTCTAAGCGTTTTTGACGCCCTAAAAACAACGGCGGCAATCCACCAAACCGGCGGCGGAACCGGTTTTTCTTTTTCACGCTTGCGCCCGTCAGGCGATTTTATCCGTTCCACCGGCGGCCGCGCCTCGGGTCCGGTGTCTTTTATGAAGATTTTTGACTTGGCGACCGAGGTCATAAAACAGGGCGGCCGGCGCCGGGGCGCCAATATGGGCATTTTAAACTTTAACCATCCGGATATTTTGGAATTTATCGCGGCGAAAAGAGACAAAACATCTTTGCAAAACTTCAATCTTTCCGTGGCGGCAACCGACGATTTTATCAAAAAAGCGAAACAAAACAAAAAAATAAACCTGATTCACCCCCGAAACGGTAAAATTGTCGGCGAAATCAGCGCCAAAGAACTTTTAAACCAAATCGCCGCTTCGGCTTGGGAAATCGGCGACCCGGGAATGATTTTCATCGACGAAATCAACCGCAAAAATCCGACCAAAAATCTGGGAAAAATGGAAGCGACGAATCCCTGCGGCGAAACGCCGCTTCACCCGAATGAATCGTGCATTTTGGGCTCGATTAACTTGTCGAAAATGGTCAAGAATCCTACCGAGACTGAGTCTCGTTTACGAGACTCAGTCTCGGTGGCAATTGACTGGTTAAAACTAAAAAATCTTGTAAAACTCGGGGTAAAATTTTTGGACAACATCGTTGACGCCAACCAATATCCTGCCAAAGAAATAGAGACAATGACCAAAGCCAACCGTAAAATCGGTTTGGGAATTATGGGGCTCGCTGAAATGTTAATCCAGCTTCAAATCCCCTACAATTCAAACGAGGCCTTGAAAATTACGAGCAAGGCAATGAAGTTTATCAATGAAACGGCGAGGATTTGTTCGGCGGAATTGGCGAAAAAACGCGGCTCTTTCCCGAATTTAAAAAAGAGCGTCTGGCCTGCCCGCGGCTTTAAATCAATGAGAAACGCGACCCTCACGACCATTGCTCCGACCGGCACTATTTCAATAATCGCCGGCGCTTCAAGCGGCATTGAGCCGCTCTTTGCCATCGCCTTTGTCAGGCACGTTATGGAGGGAATGGAACTTTTGGAAGTAAATAAATTTTTTGAGGAATGGGCGAAAAACAACAATCTTTGGGACACTGATTTGCTCTTAAAAATCGCCTCAAGCGGCTCGCTTAAAAACATCAAAGGAATCCCTGAAAAAATAAAAAAGATTTTTGTCACCGCGCTTGATATAGAGCCGAAATGGCACGTTAAAATGCAGGCAACCGTCCAAAAATACACCGACAACGCCGCTTCAAAAACAATCAATATGCCGCAAAAAACTTCCATAAAAGAGGTGGCTGACGCGTACCTTTTGGCGCATAAATTGAAATGCAAGGGCGTCACTGTTTACCGTTACGGAACAAAACCCGGCCAAGTTTTGACCTTGGGACTTGGAAATGAGGAAGAAAAAAGCAGAATCATCGGTTCGGAGTTTTTGGGATTATCAGAGAAGGAGTGTGGGTGTGAGAAATAGGACTTAAATCATCCGAATTTACAAATATCCGTTTTCCGAATCTACGAATTTTCATAATGCTATATGCAAAGAGTCGATTCTAAAGTTTTACATCCGGATTTATCATATAATGTAGTTGGTTTAATTTATAAAACCCAAAATGAAATGGGTCGTTTTGCCCACGAAAAGCAATACGCCGACGCATTAGAAAAATATCTGATACAACACAACATTAAATATCAGAGAGAATTTGAAATCCCCTACAAAGTTGGTTTTGATGAAATTAAAGGAAATCCGAGTTGATTTTTTGATTGATAATAAAATATACTTGAATTAAAATCCAAAAGAATAATAACAAGACAAGATTATTACCAAATGAAACGATATTTGGAAGCATCTAACTTATCGCTTGGTTTACTTGTTAATTTTCGCGAGCCGATTTTGAAACCCCACCGCATCCTTAATGGAAATCATTCGTAGATTCGTTTAAATAATTCGTACATTCGGATAATTTTAACCCTACATGGAAACGCCTCGCATAGAAAAATTTGAACTGAAACGCGAGTTAACCGACCTTGAAAAAGTCGGTGTTAAGGTCGTGGAAAAACTGCGCGCCAAAAAATACGAAGCGTATTTTGCCGGCGGCTATGCGCGGGATATTTATTTGCGTATCACGCCGCACGACATTGATATTGCCACTTCCGCCAAACCCGACGAAATAGAAAAAATCTTCGCCAAAACCGTGCCAACCGGGAAATCTTTCGGCGTCATCAGGATTCTGGTTGACGATTTTTGGTTTGAGGTGGCGACTTTCAGGGAAGATTTGCCGTCAGCCGACGCCCGCCGCCCCGCAGGCGTAAAATTCACTTCGGCGGAATTCGACGCCGAACGCCGCGATTTTACCGTCAATGGATTGTTTTACGACCCGATTAGCCAAGCAACCATCGATTTTGTCGGCGGCATTGACGACTTAAAAAACAAGGTGCTCCGTTTCATTGGAAATCCTTTTTTAAGAATCGAGGAAGACCATCTCCGCCTCATCCGCGCCATCCGCTTTAAAAATAAATTATCCTTCAGGATGCTGCCCGAGGATTGGCAGGCGGTGCACAACAACGCCGAAAAAATAAAAACCGTATCCGCCGAACGGATTGCGGAGGAATTGACCAAAATGCTTCTCCACACCTCGCGGGCCGAGAGCGTCAGAGATTTGGAAAAAGCGGGGATTTTACAAGAAATAATGCCCGAGCTCCAAAAGGAAGTCGGTGTTCCCCAGCCGCCGGAGTTTCACAGCGAAGGCGATGTCTTCGCCCATACCTTGCTTGCCTTAAAATCGCTGCCGGAAAACATTGAACCGAAAATCGCTTGGGCGATTCTTTTGCACGACATCGGCAAACCCGTTGTCGTTAAAATGCCCGAAAAACACAAAACCAATAGAGTCAGGTTTCATGGGCACGAAGAAGCAGGGGCCGTCATTGCCGAAGATGTTTTAAGACGACTTAAATTTTCAAACGAATTCATTAAAGACGTGTCTTGGCTTGTTCTAAATCACATGATGGACGCTTACATCCCAAAAATGCGCGAAGCAAAAAGGCGGCAACTTTTCGCAGACCCGCGATTTGCCGCGCTCACCGAGGTTTTCCGCGCCGACCGGCTTGCTTCGCTTTCGCCTGAAGGCAAACCCAAAATGAACGATTACAACCAATCTATGGATTTGTGGCATGAAGAATTGGCAAGGCCCCCTGAAGAAAAAAAGAAGAAAATCATCAGCGGCGACGATATAATGAAAAAATTCAAATTAAAATCCGGCGAAAACATCGGCGCCATTTTGGAAAAAGTCAACGAAGCGTATCTCGAAGGAGCGCTGGGCGACGTGGTGAAAATCGACAAAAAAGGAAAAGAAAAAGTCAACAAAGAAAAAATTTTCGCGTTTATCAAAAAACATTGTCGGGATTTTATATGATAAGTACACTATCAGGCAAAATAACCCATGTTTTTGAGGACAGCATAATTATGGAGAACGGGGGAATCGGCTACCGCGTTTTTCTGCCGTCAAATTTTTTGGTGAAAATAAAAAAAGACGTCGGCATTAAAATTTACACCCACGAACACATCAGGGAAGACGCTCGCGATTTATACGGTTTTGAAACAATAGAGGATTTAAAAATGTTCTGGAAACTTTTATCGGTTTCCGGCGTGGGCCCCAAAATGGCTTCGCGGATTATGTCTCTTGGAACAACGAAAATTTTGGATTCCATATCGCGCGGAGAAATTGCCATTCTCTCGAGCGTTTCCGGCGTGGGTAAAAAAACAGCCCAAAAAATCATTTTGGAATTAAAAGGCGTTTTGGTGGAATTGGAAAAAACGGACAAAAGTTCGGACGAAGTGGCGGATGCGCTCGTTAAACTCGGATACAGCCGAAAAGAAGCGCTGGCGGCAATAGAAGGGCTGCCGGAAAATCTAAAAACAACAGAAGACCGACTAAAGGCAGCCTTGAAAAACCTGGGGAGTAAATAATTTTTAATTTACAATTTGTAATTGAACTGGTATTAAGTTTCCCCTTGTTTTGAACTTTAAAAAGTTAGCTCATTTTAGTCCCTGAGCGCAGTTGAGGGGCTAAAATGAGCCAATCCCGACTTTATGTCGGGACGACAAGCTCAGGGGATAAAACTGTTTTGAAATTTAAAATTAAAAACTTACGAATTTACTAAACTTGTATGAGTGTGGATTCCGAAATGTGGAATCATTTCATTATAGAAAACGGCCCGAAAAGCGGCCTTTTTTTGCAATCTTACGAGTGGGGCGAATTCCAACAATCGCTTGGCAGAAAGGTGATTCGCGTTTTAGAAGATGAATTCGCAGCGCAGATTATAAAAATGCCGCTGGTTCTTGATTTATGTTATCTTTATATCCCGAAAGGACCAATACTCGCTGAATTCCCAATTCCCAATTCCCAATTTCCAAAAAATTGTCATTCCGACCCCGATGGAAGGTCGGGGGAGGAATCTCGCGGGAGTCCGAAGGACGACCCGCGAAATATCATTCTAAATTCTTTGCGAGACGTCGCCAAAAAAGAAAATGCCATTTTTGTCCGTTTTGAACCGGAAAAAATGAGCGAAGGAGAAATTGAGGATTTGAATTTGACGCAATCCCGCGATATCCAACCCCGACGCACCTTGATTTTAAATTTGGAAAAATCTTTTGATGATTTGCTCGGCGGGATGCAGCCGAAAACGCGATATAACATCCACCTAGCGGAACGGCACGGCGTGGAAATCAGAGTCGGAAACGGATTTGGCGAATTTTTACTGCTTTTAAAAGAAACTGCCCGGCGCGATGAATTTCATCTGCATCCGATGGCGTATTACAAAAAAATGGCGGAATTTTTTACCCCCCCTTTTTCTCCCCCTGTTTCACAAAGTGAAATAGGGGGAGGTAGAAGGGGTCTAAAAATCAAACTCTGGGCGGCAAAATACAAAAACCAGACCATCGCCGCCAACTTAATCGGTTATTTCGGCGATACGGTTACCTATCTTCACGGCGCCTCGTCTTACAATTGGCGCAATCTGATGGCGCCCCACCTTTTGCACTGGCAAGTCATTAAAAACGCCAAAATCGAGGGATATAAATTTTACGATTTTTGGGGCATTGACGAGACAAAATGGCCGGGTGTCACCAGATTCAAAAAGGGTTTCGGCGGCGAAGAATTGAATTATCCGGGGACCTTGGACTTGCCAATAAACAAAAATTTATATAAGATGTATCAATTGGCGAGAAAACTAAAAAGTTTGATTTAAGAGCCCTCGTAGTTTCTCCCTTCGGGAGATCACCTGTGTCCCCGCGGGACATCACCCGTAGGGTGACAGGGTGACAACTTGCCCGCCCACCTTTGAGCGCCCTCATATCTCAACGGACAGAGTACAAGTTTCCGGAACTTGTGATAGAGGTTCAATTCCTCTTGAGGGCAATAAAGGTGGGCGGGTGAAGATAAGGCACAACCCTCCGGAGGCTGGGACGGCTGTTCGAATCAGCCCGAGGGCATGAAAAGTTAAAGTTCATCCCCTCATTCGACGGGACGCCCCGTCGGATGACAGGGCGATTCCTCGTGGAGGCATTAAAAGATATGCAATCGGAAAAAAAATTATTTCCAAAAATTGAAAAGGCAGAAAAATTCCTCGAAAATGAGAAGGAAAAAGTTTTGCGGAAAGAAAAAATCTTATCAACCTTTCTCTGCGGCAAAGCAAAAGAACTTGCTCAAGTTTTTGCATTAATCAGCGTTCTTACCTTGGGATACGAACCCAGAGCTGAGGCGCCTGTTGAAAAAGAAAAGACGGCGCGAAAAATCTTATCAAAAAACCTTTGATGAATTCTTAAAAGAATTTTCCGGTAAAATCGAGAAAAATCCGGAAGCGTCGGTAAACAAAACCGCTTTTGAAACAATGGATAATTTAATCAAGATGCTATGAATAATTTAGAGAGTTTGGCAAAACTCATCCGCGAATCAACCTTGCCGCCCGAGGCGCAAACGGAATTGATTTCTTTTTGAAAAACGGCGAGGGAAAAAAATTGAGCGGTTTGGTGAAATTGCTTCGAGACGATAAATCATTGATAGAAACGATTTATCACAATTTCAAAGCGAAAAAGATTGCCCAAACCCCGCGAGAATGGCAATCGGTCATAAACGAAGAATATAAAGATTTACGAAAAATCCAGGCAGACGAATATTAACCAAAAATTCCTCAAAACAAAAATAGACGCCGCAAGGCGCCTATTTGTTATCTTTGCAATTTCAGCGCAGTACCATGGTAGATACCATGGTACTGTGAAAATAGAGGACGGCCTATTCTAATATTAACCCCGAGGTAGTCCGACTTTAAGTCGGAGACTGCGGGGCAAGGACTGTGTGAAAAAACGGCTAATGGAGATTCGCTTTCATGATGAGAATTATGGAAGTACGAAAATAGAAGACGACTGAATCTAAGGCGCGACCGCGCCCCTTCCTCTTCCTTCCTCATCCTCCGTAATTTCCGTGGTAATCGGGTCGGGGGTTAAAACAGTGGTCTTGTCAAGCGCAACGTCTTTGGCGGTGATTTCCGACGCTTCAAGCAGATTCAAAACCTTGCCGACGTCTCCCACTTGCGGGATGACGCCCAAATCAAAACTGACCTCCGCCCGTGAAACCAAACTGGATAAATTTTCAATCCGCCAAACAATTTCATCTTCGGTATGGCTTAATGTCCCGACCGGCACAATGCTTCTAGGGCCGAAAGAAACGTTTTTCGGCATTTTCGCTTTAACCGTGATTTCCGACAAATCGTGTAAAGAATTTTTTATCGTCCAAAAAATCCTGTAAGTTGTTTTTTCGCCGACTTTGGGCGGCAGCGGCCCCAGCCCCAAAGCGATGTTGTCTTCGTTAAAATAACGGCCCGTTGCCTCAAAAGATAAATCAGTTAAAATCGGAAAAATTAATTTTTGGCTTGAAACAAGGCGGTCGACTTTTTTGCCATTGATTTTCTCAATCAGTCCCTCGATGTGAAAACTGATTTTATAATCCCTGTTCTCAAAAGTAAACGGTTTGTCGATTAAATTAAAGGAAAAATCCACATTACCTTCCTCGCCCGGCGCAAGTTCTTTCAAAAGCATTAAACTGTTTGAGTCCCAGGTGACTTTTAATGATTCGCGTCTGGCGCCAAACGGCTCTTTAAAAGTCGCCCAATCAATCAAACTCTTGTCATTTTTTAATGGGTTGCTCTCAAAAATTGCGCTAAGGGCGACGTTTTGCAAGGTTTTTGCGCCGGTGTTTTTAAAATGGACGGCGCCGTAAACCACGTCGCCAAAAGACAAAACTTCTTCTTTCCCGCCGTTAATCGTCAAATCAAGCGCCAAGTCGCTCCCAATGAGCGCCAAACTTATTTCCGACTGGTGCTGCAGGATAAAATTATCTTTGCGGATAAAACTGATTTGCGAAACCAGTTTTTCTGATTCGTTCGCGGCCGTGGAAAACGTTCCGTAAATTTCAAAACCGCCTTCTGAATTCGGTCCTAATTTTTCAATTAAAACTTCCTCTTTATCACTAAACGGCTTAGTCGAGGTGACAAAAATAAAGTGCTCGGGCAAAATTACTTTTATCGCCGCGCTCGCGGCCTCGACTTCGCTTAAATTTCTGTATTTAATTTTAAACACCGCCTCATCGCCCACTGAATGTTCGGCGGCAGTTTCTATAGCAGTTTCAAGGATTGAACTTGAAACACCCGCTTTGAAACTTGCCACGTTTTGAAAGTCCGAATTAAAATTGGCCGGCTTATACGTCAATGTCGCGTTCAATAAAAATTCGCCGCCGATTTCTTTTATTACCGCGCCTTTCAATTTAATTTGATGTTTTCCGCCTGGCTCAAGCGTCCCCAAAACCCAAGTATTCGCCGTCTGCGGCGCCGGGTCCGACTTTATCAGCGAGAATTCCTGCGGCAGCATCAAAAAAACCGACGATTCGGCCAAAGGAACGTCGCTTGAGTTGATAATTTGGATGTCCAAATTGCTTTCCCCGCCGGAGACTATTTGCTCGGGACCTCTGATTTCAAACTTAACTCCCTTGCCGCCGAATTTGGCGTACGGCTTAAAAATAAAAAACCCCGCCCACGCCGCCGCGGCCAATGAAGCGAAAAAAACTATTAAGAGAATCAAAAATTTCTTCGTCCTCTTTTCCTTTTTAATTTCAATGGAATCAAAATTGGGCAGTTTCCCCCTTCTGGTGTAGATGTCGCGCAAAATTTTATCCACGACTCGTTTATTTTCATTGAGGTTCCTTTGCATAAAATAATCCATTAGAAACAGATGTGCGCTGATAGTTACGCGGATTTACGCGGAAACTTTTCTGCGTCTTTCTGCGTTATTGTCTGCGTTATTCTGCTTCTATGTTCGCAGGAACGAATATTGTCGCAAAAAAATTATCTTTGTCCAAAGTAAGATTATACCTCCCGCTCCCATCAACCTGGGGATAACTCCAGAATCGTTTGAAATAATCGGGCGCGTTAATGACGTGTTTGAACTCAATCGGATTGCTTCCCGACTGCTTTTGTAAAAATAGGGTATGAGTCCAAAAATTCTTGCTTTCGGTGAATTTGGCCACTAGCGGCGCCTCGTAAACCACCGTGTAAGTCGCTTCTTTGCCCGGATCAACCATAATCCAATTGCCAAAAACGGTTTTGCCAAATTCATTGCTTATCCGTGTGCCGCTCGACGCGTCGTATTTGATGAATTTTTCCATGCTCGACAAATCTTTGTCAATGCTTAAATTGTTATACGGTTTTTTAAACATGGCGTCATCAGGACCATTAAAACCCGAGGCGCTGATTAAATGGCTCCCCCTTGGCGCGTAAATTCTGACGAAATTGATGTTCCTTACGCCGCCAAGACCCTGCCGCTTCACGCCGTTGTGGCGGCGAGTGACCGTCAAGGTGTTGACGACCCGTCCGTCGGGCAAAATATCGGTTTGGAATTCCGCTTTTTCGGAAATCAAACCGTCGGTTTTGCCGCCGGCGATATTAGTGTTGACGATGTGTAAATAATCTCCGCTGGTATTGGCGATTTCCCCGCCGAAGCCGTAACTTAACAATTTTTCTTCCAAGGCCTCGTTGTTAAAATATATTTGGAAATTTTTCTTTTGGATTCCGTTGCCGAAAAATTTTAGAATTTCAATAAAATTTTCTTTGGAATAATTCGCCAATTTTTCCAAAAACAAAGGGTAAAAATCAACCAAAATCTTTTTGGGCTTGTTTTCTTGGCGGTCATATTCAATTTCAACCGCCTTCTGCACTTCGTCGATAAAATTTTCCGAACTCAAAACTTTGCCATAATCGGGCATTTCGACGGAACCCAAAAGTTTGAGCAAATCGGCCACAAAACTGGCGTTGACCGCAATAACGCCATCAACCGTGGGACCCCCGCTATTTTCGTAAAACCAAATCAATTTTTTTGCCGATGCCGGAAAATCAGGAAACCAGTTGGCATCCTGAAATTCCCAGCGTTGATTCACCAATTTCAAAGGTTCCGGCGGATAAACAAACACTTTGAGCATTCCCCTAAGATCGTACGTCCCGCCGGCGGGGAAAAAAGTTTTGACGATTTCGCCTCCTCTAACCGCAATCTCGGCAAAACTGCCCATAAAACCGCCCGTGGGCCTCAATTCATTGTTGTTTTGGAATATCAAAAGATATTTTTTCGGCTCATCGGCGCCGAAAACATTTTTTAACAGAATCAGCGTCTCTCCGGTTTCGTTTAAGGCATCGGAGAATTTATAAAAATAATCCTTGGCCGACTCAAAAACACTTCTTAAATTTTCCGGCAAGGCGTTTGAGTCAACGGAAGACAAACTGTAATAAGCGGAAGATATTTTCGGTTCAATTGCCTTGATCGTTCCTTCTAAAATTTCTATCCGCCTTAAATTGTTGTTTTCCGTTTTTAACGCGCCGATGGATTCGTTGATAATCGGGACGGCGGAAGTGATTTCGTGCGCCGCGGAAAATATTTTTTTGGCGCTGCGGTATTCCGCGCCTTTTTCGCTTGGCATAATTTCCAGCGCGCCGCGAAGAAAAATATTGATGTCCTCGAGATCGTCGTACGCCGACTGAAAATTAATGGAGGCAAGCCGCGCGGCCCGATCAATACCGCTTAAATCGCCGTTAATTTGCGCTTCAATCGCCTTGATCGCCTCTTTGCCGCGCTCTTGCGCCGAAACAGCGGTCGTTTGCAAATTTTTATACACCAAAACGGCGGAAAACGGCAAAATCGCGATTGCCAATACCGTCAAAAATTCGAAAACATGCTTTCTAAAATAAACAGGGGCAAAAGAAAATTCACGCCATCCTTCGATTTCTCCGACATTTTTGTGGGAGTCGCTCAGGGAATGCCTGTATTGAGTTGTATCGAAATATTGCCCGAGCGAAGTCGAGGGCTTAATTTCCTTTTCAGAAAGAAAAACCTCCTTAAATGCCTTAACGACGAAAACCGCCGCCAAAGCCGTTAATTTTAGGATTGCGAAAAACAACAAGGCCAACATTTTAACAAACCAAAAGACAAAAAACTCATCGATTATGGAAAATTTTCTCGGTTTAATTCCAGCATTAAGCAAAGCGGGTCTTTCGCCGCGGAAAAACAAAAGAAAATAATATTTTAAAAGAAAATACCAAGAAAACAATTTTTTTGGCCTTTTTATCTGGTAGAAAATCGGGGGTTTTATAACGGGCGGTTCAAATCCCCCCCGCCCCCCTTTTATAAAGGATGGGTTAGAGGGGGATTTCAAATCTAAAACAAAGGGAGATTCACTCCTTTCTTCAGTAATATCTAATTTTCTGTGTTCTGATTTCATATTTCTTTAGCAAATTCGTGAAAAATGAAACAAATCCCACAAAACTACGAACTGAACTACGAATTTCACGAAAATTTATTTCGTAGGTTCGTGTAATTCGTAAATAGTTTCGTAGGTTCGTAGTGTTGCTGCCGCCAAACTCTGCCAATTATACTTTTTCACCTGCCCGAATCCGCGTGCCCTCAATCTGCTCTGCAATCCTTTATCATCCGCAAGTCGGCTCATTTTATCAAACAAATCTTCGTCCGAGCCAGCGTCAAAATAAAGCGCGGCCTCGCCCAAAATTTCGGGCAGAGAAGTTTTGTCTGAAGAAACAACCGGCGCGCCGCAAGCCATAGCTTCAAGACCCGGCAAACCGAAACCTTCGTAAAGCGAAGGGAAAACGTAAGCAAAAGCGTTTAGATACAGGGTTTTGAGTTCTCTGTCGGAAACCTTGCCCGGCATTATCACTTCGTCCTTGCTTAAATCGAGATTTTTGACAAATTCTTTCATTCTCTCGTAAAAATAGTCGTCGGGACCGACAAAAACCAGTTGAAATGGTTTTAGGCCCTTCAACTTCGCCACGCTTCGCTCAGGGAATAAATTGTTATTGCCTGAGCCTGTCGAAGGCTTATATTCAGAATTAAACCTCTTAAAAACCCTGAGTAATCTTTCCAAGTTCTTGTGGGGGTAAGCGTTGCCCACGGTTAAAAAATACGGCCTGGCGATTCCCAGTTGTGAAAGAAATTCCTGGCTCGCCGGCGCAACATCGCCGAGCGATGCGGCTTCGTATGTTACGACGATTTTATTTTCCAGAATGTTGCCACCCCCTCCTTCCTCCCCCTCCCTACGGGAGGGGGAGGTTGGGTGGGGGATGGAAAAATTTTCCAAAATGTCTTTTTTGGTGAATTCGGACGGAACTAAAATTTTTTGGGAATTGGCAATGGCATTTTTCAAAACGAGCCGATAAAAAATGTATTTCAAATAAAATTTTACAAAACCGAGACGGCTGGCGCGAGTTGAAGGGTGATGAAGTAAAATTAAATCGTGGATGGTAACAACAAAAGGGCAAGGGCAAAAAAGCGGAACATTGAAATGAGGAAAATGCATCAAGTCAATCTTATATTTCTTGATTAAAAAGGGGAAATAAACCTGCTCCTGCCACGAATACCAACGAAAATCCGCCTTAATTTTATGAAAATTACTCACCACGCCGAAGCCCGGCGAAGGCGGGTCCCAGTTCTTCTCGGTCAAAAAGATGAAGTACTTGCGACCACCGTCATTCCGAGCATGGCGAGGAATCTCGCGGGAAGCCGTAGGCTGACCCGTGTCGTTCGCGGGTCGCTCCGCTCCCACGAGATTCTTCGTCCCGACAAATCGGGAATCAGAATGACATTCTGTGTCTATCTTTTCCAAATGCCTTACTAACTGCTCAACATACCGCCCAATGCCAGTTTCCGTGCCCAAAAATCTTGCGTCTATGCCAATGTTCATAAGATTGTCATCCCGAGCAGAGCAAGGCGAAGTCGAGGGATATCATCAAGAAACTATAATGAGATTTCTCGCTTCGCTCGAAATAACGATTGTTTTCTTACAAAATAAGGGGGTGTTTACAATAATTACTATAATTACTATACCAATTTTCAAACAAAAATAAAAATCCCCCTCAATCCCCCTTTTTTAAGGGGGAAGTCGTCGGGTACCCGGTACCCGATCAATCTTGAATCCATTAACTAAATTTACCCACTCCTCTGCCGATTTTTGCCAGTTAAATTTTTTGACTTGCTCCAAACCTTTTTGGACAAATTGTTCCCGAATCTTGTCGTTACTTAAAACCGCCTCAATCCCGCTCGCCATATCGTTGATGTCATATGGATTTACAAGATACGCGGCGTCGCCCAAAACTTCGGGAAAAGACGAATTTGCCGAAGCGATGACCGGAATCCCGTTTGTCATTGCTTCCAGCGGCGGAAAGCCAAAACCTTCGTAAAAAGACGGGGATAAAAACAATTTCGCCAAACGATAAAGAGAGAATTTGTCTTCTTCGCTCACCGCACCTAAATATTTTATTTTTTCTTTATACGGGGACCTGCCGATCGCTCGCCAAACCGCAGACGATGACCACCCTTTAAAACCGGCCAAAACGAGATAAAAATCTTTTGCCAACGCCGATTTCTCCTGCCAAATCTCAAATGCCTTAACAATTCCCAAAACATTCTTCCGCGGTTCAATTGTGCCGAGGCAAAGAATAAATTTTTGGGGGAGATTGAATTTCTGGACTCCAGCTTCCGCGGGGGTGACAGAAGGAGGGACTGACACTCCGGGATAAATCACGGTTATTTTTTTTTCAGTAATTTTGAAAATGTCCAACAAATCTCTCTTTGTGTTTTCCGATACTGCCACAACTGAATCGGCTTCTTTAAAAAACTTTTCCGGGCTCATTAGTTTACACTGCTTGAACCTTCTTTTAAAAGAGGACCATGCCAAATTGATTACAAAAGATAAATCATGAGCCACAACTATTTTTTTTAAGTCGGGGGATAATGAAATTAATTCGTAATTGAAACAAATAAATAAATCCAATTTAACCTTAAAATGTTTCTCAATTATCTTATCAAATTTCGGGAAACCAAATAACCTGCCGCTGAAATTGAAAATTTTATTCGGGTAATGGCTGGCATACCACTGGACGTTGGGATAATCGAACTCGGGCAAGTTTTTCTCCAAATTTTTATCCCAAACATTATAAAACAAAAAATACTGATTTAACCCCTCCTTGCTCCCCCTGACATAAGGGGGGGGATTGGGAGGATTATCAGTTTTAAAAATATTCTCCAGCAAATTCCGAATATACTCAGGAACACCGCTCTTGATTGGGTCGAGGAGAGGTCTAACGTCTATGCCAATATTCATAAATGATTATGCAAATCTACAAATCTTATGCTAATTTTCAAATTGCGAATATTTGCAATTCGTAGATTGGCATTAAATTCGCTGATTGGCATAATGGTTTTCAACGTATTGTAAAATCTTCTGTTTAAACACTTCTTTATCAAACTGCAAGGCAAAATTTCTGATTGCCTCAGGATTGTAATTTTTCGGTTTGAATCTGAAAACCGCGTAAGCCAGCGCCTCCCAGGTTTGGTCAGAAAACAATTCGCCGGTAACACCGGGAATGACCGTTTCAAGCGCCCCACCCTTGGCAAAGGCGATAACCGGCCTGCCCGAAGCCATTGCTTCCACGGCGGTAAGCCCGAAATCCTCTTCCTGCGGATATAAAAAGGCGAGCGTCTCGCTTAAAAGTTTGGCTTTTTCGGTTTCCGAAACCGCGCCTAAAAATTCAATATTCTTTTTCACCATTGATTTGAGTTTTTTATACTCTCGGCCAACGCCGAAAATTTTAAGCGGCAAACCCAGGCGATTAAACGTTTCGATCGCCAAATCAAATCTTTTATAAGACACAAGCCGCCCGCCGATTAAGAAATAATTCCCCAATTTATTTGAAATATAAAAATTCTTGGCGTTAACCGGCGGATAAATTATGTCCGCCAGCCTGCCGTAATACCTACCGATGCGTTCTTTGACAGTTTTGGAATTGGCGATTAAAAATTGCGGCGAGTTTGCCGCCTTGATGTCCCACTTCCTTAAATAGGGAAATATTTTTAAAATTATTTTTTTGACCGGTTCGCTGTACGGCAATTCTTCCAAATACAAACAAGTGTCGTTCCACAAATACCGCGTCGGCGTGTGGCAATAACAAATATGAAGCGAATTTTTTGGCGTTTTAATTCCTTTGGCAAAAGCGCTGGAACTGGAAATAATCATGTCGAAATTTTTCAAATCAAAAGATTTGATCGCTAAGGGAATCAGTGGTAGATACGCTTGATAAAATCTTCTGCCAAAAGGCAATTTTTCCAGAAATGAAGTGTGGATTTCATGGCCGGCAAAAATTTTCCGCCACCTTTTATCGGCGACAATCGTAAAAATCGGCGCTTTGGGCCAAATTGCGGCCAGCGTCTCCAAAACCTTTTCTGCTCCTCCAGATTGCATTAAAAAATCATGAACCAAGGCTATTTTCATAAATTTAAGACTTACGCACTTTATGGAGTCGGACCCCCTTAGGGAGTCCGACTCCTCAGAATGCTGGTTGTGAGAATGTCCTGCGTCTCGCGGGGCATCTTATCAGATGCTGAGCAAAGATACCCAGCATCCCCAGAAACCGGAGTTCACGCGTAAGTCCTAAAATTAATACGCTCCTTTTCTCCCAAAAACGACACCAGGCGTTTTAAGCAAAATGTAAAAATCCAGCCCCGGCGACCAATTTTCTATGTAATAAATGTCGAGCCGAGCCTCTTCTTCAAATGACAAATCAGCCCGGCCGGAAATCTGCGCCAAACCCGTGATGCCCGGCTTGATGTTTAAAACCTTTTTGTCAACCTTCCTGTACTTTTCCACTTCCCTTGCCTGATGCGGCCGCGGTCCCGCCAAACTCATGTTCCCGAACAAAACGTTTAAA
>DYHP01000005.1:18861-27042 GCA_020724105.1 Candidatus Methylomirabilis sp.
GCCATTCGTCTATACTGAATCGGCGAAGCCGCCGGCCAAGGGGCGTGACTCGCGGGTCGCGGGCAATTTTGTAAACCGGCCCGGATTTTATTCCGAGTTCGCCGATTAATTTATCTTCAAACTCCAGCGCTTTGTCCGAACCTGCAAATTGTTTGCCGATGCAATATTCCTTGTACATTGTTCTGAATTTGAAAACATTAATCGGTTTGCCTCTGGCGCCGACTCTCTCGTTTTTATAAATCACCGGTCCGCGGGAGGTTAAAAAAATCAATAGATAAACAACGGTTAAAAGGGGCAAAAGCGCCAAAAGCAGAACCATCGACGCGATAACATCGAACGCCCGTTTATAAATCCTCCCCCAACCATCAAGAGGCGTGGTCTTGACCTCAATAAACGGAATGCCGGCTAAAGAAAAAGATTTGATTCTGAATAATTGTCCGCCTAAAATGTCGGCGGCGTATTTTACGTCCAAGTGGCTGGACAAGGCGTATTCGACGATGTATTTAAGTTCTTGCGGGGAAAAATTGGGGCCGACCAAAATCATTTCGTCCAAATCAACCGACTTGATTAAATCGTTCACCTCATCTTCGTTGAATTTGGGAATGACTTTTTTGACTCTGAAACCGTAGTGGGGATTGCCGTTAAATTCGTTTCTTATGATTTCAACCATCCTGCCCTCGCCGATGATTAAAACGTTTTTTACGCCATAACCCCTCCTCCTCAAATATCGCTTGAGGCGATTGATGAAAAATCTCGAAAAAGCGACAAAAAGAACGGCGAGAATATAGCCGGCCAAAATTATGAAACGCGAAGCGAAAAATTCTCTTTTGAAAAAAATGGCGCTGATGAGCAAAATCGCGCCGGCGCTGCAAGCCAAAAAAACGGCAATAAACTCGTCAAAAAATTTCTTTTGCTTGGTGGTGTAAAGCCCGGCCAGAGCGAAAATCAAAAGCCACACAAGGGCGACGGCCGCGACCAAGATTAAATATTCCTTAAAAGGAACGATTTGGACCGCCGGCCGCCAATCTTCCACAAAAGAACCGAAACGTAAAAAATAAGTCGCAAGTCCGGCTAAAAAGAGCGCCGCAAAATCCAGAGGAAGAAGCAAAAATAGTAAAAACAAATCGAGTCTTTTCATAATTGCGCCCGCCTAAAATTTATGAAACCATAGCCTACAAAACCACGAATTGGGCTACGAATTTTACGAAAATTTCGTGAGTTCGTGCACATCTCTAAATTATCATAAAACCCACTTAATTTCAACATAATCAAAATCAAAAACCCGTCTTTAGCGGGTTTTTAATTATCCAAGCAGACTCATAAGCCGAATTCTGTTTTAATGGCCATTTCTCTGGTCCCGACGTTGCCGTCGGGATCAATGCGGTCTACCTTTCTTGACCTTGCACACAAGTAAGGATTTAGCCGTTTCATTTTAGCATTTTATGCTATCCCCCACAGCTTTTAAAGCGAAGGGGGACATCTTTTATGTTGCCAAATTGCGCCCTCCTTCGCGTAAAGCTACGGAGGGCGGTCTTATCCTTTCGGACAAAACCGTCACTGTTCGCACCTCTAACCTTGCGGTCGACGGGCGTTACCCGCTACCTTTGCCCCCGATAAATCGGGGACTGTGTGTTCGGACTTTCCTCTCCCAATTTATGAATCATAAACAAGGAGTAGCCAAACGATCTGCTTGGATTTAACAATTATAACAGATGAACACGATTTGTCAAGGCCTCTTGACAGGCCTCTTGACAAATTTTTGAATTTATGGTAATGTATAATGTTACGAGAATCAGAGGATTTTGGGCTTAAATTTTGGCTTAAATATAGTTGCATGTCTTTTGATTCGCGCTCACGACTGCGCCCCTCACACAGAAAACTTAATTTATGTACTACTATACTTACTTAAAAGCAAAAAAGACAGTAGTCTCTACATTGGCTACACAGATGATTTGAAAAGACATTTTTAAGGAACATAATGACCTTAAGAACCAATAAACGAACATAGTTTACTAAGTTCGCACTCACGACAAGCATGGGGGCTAGCGGGAGGAAGCAATTGGCTTCGCTGCTAGTTCTCTCCTCCTGATAGTCTTCTTGAGTGCGAACTTAGTAAAGTATCAACAAAATGAGATAGCGGGAGGAAGCAATTGGCTTCGCTGATAGTTCTCTCCTCCATCTAGTCTTCTTGAGTGCGAATCAGAGAATATAAAAAAACGTGCCTCGTCACTAATTGGTCATAGCTGCAAATCGAGTACAAGCAACTTATTAACTGCATTGAATCAAGAATTTGTTTCAGCGTATTGTCCAATTAGTGAGGAGGCGCGTCGATGTTCATTGACAATCAAACGAAAGAAAGGAGAGAAAGATGGGAAAAATCAATGTAAAAAAACTGAAAACCGGGGATGTGGTGGAGGTAGAAACCAAAAATCACATTTACACCCTCGAGGTTATCAGCATCTTTGACGCGATGAGACCAATGATTAGGGTGACAAGCAACCACCCTCGTTTCAGCGAACCGAAAGATTTTCGCCTTGAAGGCAGCACACCGGAAGATTCACTTCTTCCGATTCAAGTTGGTGAAATCGTCATTGGTGACCGATTGTTTTTCACGCCTACATTATGGCTCTCACCTACGGTGAGCGTCAAACTCAACGGCGTTTAGGTTTTGTTAAGAGATTAACCTGTATTGATTTTTGTCATTGCCCAACTTGATTAGGCAATCCAGAAAAATTTTCTCTAGATTCCTGCTTTCGCAGAAATAACACGGAGGAAGATACCACCCAACCGAGCAATCCGGCTCGGGGTGAAAAATTAAACATCCGCCAAAGCGCAAACTGAGGCGGTTTTATTTTTATTTCAAAACGCGCTACAAGTAGCGCTACTCCTTAACATGCATCTCGAGATGCGTGTTGGCGAACCCCGATATCCATCGGGGCAGGCTCTGAAGGTTCGCGCCACATTAAACTTAAAATCCCCCACTTTCCCCCTTTGTTAAAGGGGGATTAGAGAGGATTTTCCTCCCTCTTTCATAAAGGAGGGGGTTTGGGTGGGGGATTTCAACGGCTACGACGACGTCGGAGCCGTTTAATTTTATAGGACCCTTAAAACCCACAGGACCTTATAGGACCTATAAGACCTATAAACCCGACGGGGTTGAGGTGGCGGCAACTCCCACCAAACACACCTCCCGCCAAGCTCGGTAGTGACTCTTGAATCTTTTCTCTTTCACTTCGCCGTTCGGATAAGTCACTTTATAATCAAAATAAGCGTCAGCGCCTTTGTGGGGCTTTTCCGTGCATTTTTTCTCGCCTGGTTTCAACTCCGTTGTCTCAACGATTTTTGTCGGTTCGGGTTGGGTAATGTTAAAAATTACGGGCATGGACATTTCCACTGTCCTGCCGTCTTTTTTGCCCCAAAATTCAAAAGTCAAATTAACTCCCTCTATCTTTGACTGGATTAAAATCGGCGCTTGAGTATCATTTATAAATTTCAAATCCGGCGAGGGATTGTAAACCGTGGCGTCCATCCCCACGGGCGGTTCGTAATACGAAACGCGGTAAGAATGATTTGTTCTCGCTATAATCGGCAACCCGGCATTCATCGCGGCGCGGAATAAAGTGGTGGCGATTTGGCACAAACCGCCGCCGAACTCCGGCGTGGTCTTGTCGCCTTTTATAACCAATTCCGCCTTAAACCCGGTTGCCTGGCTCACCTCGCCCAAAGCCGAGTTCAAAGAAAACATTTCTCCGGACTGAATAATCAGGCCGTCAATGATTGAAGCGCCGTTTTTAATGTTATGGATTCTGTTTTTCGGCGAATCGGTAAAATTCGTTTTGCCTTCGCTAATTTTTTCTTCAATGCCCAAAGTGTTCGCTTGACCAGTTATAATTTGGGGCTCTTGAATATCAACAACGATTTCTGCGGTTACAATTCCGTTTTTATCCGCGCCAAAGAAAAATCTTTCAAACGATTTTGCGGTTAAATCGTAATTAATTTTTTTGCCCGTGGTTGAGGCCTGAAATTCCACGACTTTATCGTCTTTATAAACAAACTTGGCGTTTTTTGTTTCAATCTCAATCATCGCGGGGATTTTCTTTTCTTCTATAAACTGCTTTATTTTTTCCGCGTCAAGGCCGAGCCGCGCCGCGCCTGACTCTCTTTTGAAAGTAATCCATCTCGCCAGCGTCTCTTTGGGCAAATCCCATACTAGCCCCCCTTGCGCCCCCTGTTCCCCGACTTGTCGGGGAATAGGGGGCGTATCAAAGGGGGTGAATAAAATTTGAAAACTATTTCCATTAAATATTTTGGCAATGGAGGGCGCGAAGACCGAAACTTCGTTTAATTTAATGTCTGCGCTGACGCCGCTGGGAACGATGGTGATTTCTTGAATTTTAAATTCGGACAAGTTTTTGCCGAGTTGCTTTATTGCCGCGTCGTAATCGAAAACCGTTCCATTTCTGTCAGAAATTAATCCGATAACGGTTTCATCCCCGCGAAAACTGATGTCAACGCCGGCGTTTTGGGGCTTTTTCTCAAGATGACCAAATTTCTCTTGAAGCGCCGCGAGCACCAAGCCGCCGCTCACAAGGACTTCTGGCTCAAAGCGTTTGCCGAAAACCATGGCTCGAATAATATCCTTGACGTTTAAAATGGCGCTGCCGCTTTTTCCGTACCAAAAAACCTCTTTCACCATTTTGTCAAAATCGTAATCCGCCAGCGAATAAACTATATCCAAACTTTTTAAACTTGTGATATAAGCGGGGATGACCGCGCTTTCGTTTAAGGCCTTAAAGGCAAAGCCCTGCGATAAAAATTTATCAATTTCTTCGTGCAAAAATTTTTCTACTTCTTCTTGCGTTTTGCCGCCCAAATTATAGGGGCCCAAGGCCACTCCCAAATAAACTCTTCCGGCAAAAACCCATTGGTAAACGTTAAACGCGACGCTTAAAACGAAAACGACAATCAAAAAAGAAAGCAAAATATACGCCAATTTCTTTTGATTAAAAAATTTGTTCCCAAGGCGGGGAATTTTCATAAACTTGAAAGGCGGAATATCCTTGATGCGGTGAATGCAGAACACATGCATTCATTACGGAATTACGAAAATATCGAAATGACGAAATTTTTAGCGCATCCTTACGGATGCTATTCCGTTTGAATTGACACCCGTAAGAGTGTCTTTCGTACTTTCGTGGATTTCGTATGTCCGTAGTCTCAATCTCTAATATGGACGGGAATGGAAGTTTTTTGTTTAATTTTTGGAAGTCGGATGATCAGCACGCCGTTTTTAACAATCGCTTCGCTTTTTTTTATGTCAACGGCGCAAGGCAAAATGACGGAGCGGGAAAAATCCCCCCAAAAGCATTCCCGCGCCAAAAAATTTTCTTCGCCCGCCTCTTCTTCAACGTGGCGTTTGCCGCGAATTGTCAGCAAATCGTTATACAATGAAACGTCCAAATCCTCCGGCTCCACGCCGGCGACTGTTGAACGCACGACTATTTCTTTGGCTGTTTCATAAATATCAACACGAAGCTCGCCGACCAATTTAGGAAGTGATTCATCGCCTTTGAAAGAATCATTAGAAATAATGGAAACTTTTTCTTCTGTCTTGGCCATATTTACAAATTGGGTTCTAAGACGATAATCGTTTTTTAAAGTAGTCCACCCATGGGTTGGGGAGAGGATTAACTTTGTTCAATTTGGCCAGATGATAAGCGGTAAAACATCCCAAGAGCATTACATCAAACGCTTCGCCAATCAAAGAAGTTTGGCTCGGATTTAAAATTAAATTCAAGATGCCGTTTTTCTTTAAAACTTCGGCAGTCAATTTGTAGCGGCGCGCGATTCGCGGATGATAAAGTTCTGACTGGAAAAGGACGAAAAACAAATTCTTTTTCAAACTGGCGGGTTTTGCGACGCCTTCAAGTAAATGATGGTCAAGTTCGGGAAGATAAAAATGCGCGGAAAAATTTTTTGCCGTTTCATTGATTTCATTGGCAAAAGTGTGAACAGAGCCCTCCAGATGCGACGAGCCGACCAAAATGGGAACGCGGCCGAAAATCCTTTTCGCCAGCACCCTGCCCAGCGCGGAAAAATGAGCCGCTTTCTTTTTAATTTCACGACGCGAAGGAAAAATCCTTTTAAGTTCCAAATCAACACTCGCCTGATTTAACCCTAAAACGCCAAAGGCGCAAAGCGCGCCCATTACCGCGCCGACCGAATAGCCGACTCCCAAACGCGGCGCTCCGGCGGGATTGTATTTTGGATTAAAAATATACGCCGGAACTTTGTCTCTTTTGGCGAGTTGGGCCAATTTTCCGCCCGCGGCGATAACGCACATTTGCGCTCCGCGCTTTTTCGCTTCTTTATACGCTTCAATCACCTCTTCGGTATTGCCGGAATAAGACGAGAATACGCACAGAGTTTTTTCATCCACAAAAAACGGCGCCGAATAATTGTTGATAATGGCAAACGGCGTCAAGATCTGCGCCCTGAGCATGCTTCTGACGATGTCAGCACCTAAACCAGAACCGCCCATACCAAAAACCGCAATAGCGTCGATTTGTTTTTCAATAGAAGCGGATAAACGCGGATTCTCTTTGTCTTTGGTAGAAGCGGATTCACGCGGATATTTAACACCCTTTAATGCCTGGCAACTTTCTTTCCAAGAAGTTAAGATTTGCTCCGGTAAATAAAACAAGGACTGTTTGACGAGTTCGTGGTCTTTTATAGACATAAAATGTTTTGGTTTACTCTGTTTTGACCTCGCTTTCCACTTCCTCTATCTTAATGGCGCTAACAGGACAAGCTTCGGCCGCTTTTCTAATATCCACTTCCGGATCACCGGCGGCGTCAACCACTTCGGACTTCCCTTCCGCGTCCAAATTGAAAGTATTTGGCGCCAAAGCCACGCAAGTCCCGCAGCCGATGCACGCCTCTTTGTCCACGTTGATTTTCATATCTGTAGAAGCCATTTTACGCCATAACTACGCCAATTTACACCGTACTTAACCCCCTCTAACTCCCCCTTACTTTAAGGGGGAGAATGAGGGGGACTACTGGCGTTCAATGGCGTTGTGATGGCGTTTTGTGGCTTCTGTTAATCAAATTAACTTATTTTGCGACGGCACTTCTAAACCCAAATGCCTGTAAGCAGGATCTGTTGCCACCCTTCCCTTCGGAGTTCTTGCCAAAAAACCGAGCCGCAGCAAAAATGGTTCGTTGATTTCTTCAATCGTTTCTTCCTCTTCTGAAACGGCGGCGGCCAGCGTTTTGAGACCGACCGGACCGCCGTTAAATTTTTCTATAATCGTTAAAAGAATTTCGCGGTCAACTTTGTTCAAGCCCATTTCATCAATGTCCTGCATTTTGAGCGATTCCAAAACGGCGTCCAGATTTATTATACCATTGTTTTTAACTTGAGCGTAATCGCGGATTCTCCTTAAAATGCGATTGGCGACTCTTGGCACCCCCCTCGCCCGTTTTGCTATCTCCGAAGCGCTTTTGTCATCCAATTGAATATTCAAAAAATTCGCGCTTCGTTCAATAATATCTTTAATTTCCAAGTCATTATAGTAATCTAAATGATATGTTGAACCGAAACGGTCGCGCAACGGCGCCGAAAGCAAACTCATTTTTGTCGTCGCGCCGATTAAGGTGAAGCGCGGCAAGTTCAAACGCAAAGTCCTTGCCGCCGGTCCTTTGCCCACCACTAAATCCAAAACAAAATCCTCCATCGCCGGATAAAGGACTTCCTCAATCACCTTATTCATTCTGTGAATCTCGTCAATAAACAAAATGTTGCCGTTTTCCAAATTAGACAAAATGGCGGCTAAGTCGCCGACTCGTTCAAGCGCCGGACCGGAGGTGACGCGGATCGGGCTTTTCATTTCCACGGCAATGATATGGGCGAGCGTTGTTTTACCCAGCCCCGCGTTGCCGTAAAGCAAAACGTGCTCGGCCGACTCGTTCCGTTTTTGAGCCGCCGAAAGCAAGACGCCGAGATTTTCTTTCACCTTTTCTTGTCCGACAAACTCGCCCAAATTGCGCGGGCGCAAAGATTGGTCAAAAACCACCTCTTCCTCATTTTCATCTAATTGTGGATTTAAGACATTCTCTTCAAGCATAAAAACATAAAAAACCAAAAATCAAAAACCAAAGACCAAGGATTAAAAACAA
>DYHP01000042.1 GCA_020724105.1 Candidatus Methylomirabilis sp.
CTAAAAATTTCGCCACCGCCAAGGCGGGGGCCGTTCGCGGCGCAATTTCGATATTATTCGTAATTCCGTCGTAGTATCTAAAAAGTGTATCACAGGTTTTAATTTTTGTCAAACCCACCCCCCAAATTTCCAAAGGAAATTTGGGAGGGTGAAGGAGGGGTTATGTTTGACTATCTGCCTTTAATCTGGTAAATGTGGCGCGGACATTTAGGATTCGTCAAAATGTAGCCGCAACCTTTAGGTTGCGTAAAACCCGCAAGTCGATCTGCGGGTTTAAAAAATGAGCCCCTCGCAGAAATAAATTCCGCAAGGGGATAGTTGGAGTCTCTCGCAAAAAACGGCGCCTTAGTAGTAGAGGCGTCCCCCTCGTGGCTGGGATGGTGGAAAATCCACCGAGGTTTGGACTATGGGGAGTCGGACTCCCATCGGGGAGTCCGACTCCCAGAAGTTGTTTTTACTTCCTCGGGGAAGCAGTCCGGGAAGTGGATACAGTCCTCGCAAGAAGTCGTGAGTGCCCCTTCTTTTGGGGTAAAATCAAGACACTCCCCATCATCGTCGCCGCAGTCATTCTCGTCCTCTTCGGCTTCGACAATCGGCTCGTCCTCAGCCGGTTCGAGTTCGCGGGGGGTGGTGAGGGCGCCGGGTCCGTTGAATTTAGTGTGTTCGCGAAGTGTTTCGCGAAGCTCTCCGATTTCTCGGAGAGTGAGAGGTAGTCCCGGCGGCAGAACAACGCGGTAGACGCACCTTCCCGCCATCTTGTCGTACCTGAGGCGGACTTTGTTGAAACGATAATTGATTCCCTTACCCCTCTGATTCGATTTTTCCACGGTTATGAATTTCTGCGCGTCTCTGATAAACGGCTCGTTCTGGCTGTTTTCGGCCTCTTTAAGGACATGTTCATGGCGCGACAACTCCAAGAGCTCGTGATAGATAAGGTTGGCGGTGACGGCGGACCATTTAATAGTGGTGTCATCGAGAAGCGTTAAGGTGATTTCTCTGTCTTGAGTTCTGACTTTCCGGATGTTACGCATGGGAAACTCCTGTGTTATATGATTTTAAAAGTTCTTTTTGACATAATCACAGTCTCATTGCTGTGAACATAACGCAGGCTAAAGCCTGCGACTACACTGATTCAAAATTGTAGCCGCAACCTTTAGGTTGTGTAAAATGAGCGAATGTTTAGAGTTTCCGATACGTGAACATGGCATTATAGCATGAGGAAAAGCGCTTGTCAAGGGTTTGTACAATCAACCACCAACCACCAACTAAATCAAAATACGCTTCCCTTGATAAGTAAAAAACTGATAATCAAGAGGGCGACGATGTTGATAATCTTAATCATCGGATTAATAGCCGGACCGGCCGCGTCTTTATAGGGATCGCCGACCGTGTCGCCGGTCACCGCCGCTTGATGAGCAAACGAGCCCTTGCCGCCGTAATTTCCCGATTCAATGTATTTTTTAGCATTGTCCCAAGCCGCGCCGCCGGTAGTCATGGAAATGGCCACAAAAATGCCGGTAACAATCGAGCCGACCAAGAGTCCGCCCAAAGCAATCGGACCGAGCAAAAAACCGACAGCAATCGGAGCCAAAACCGGAATCATGGCCGGGATAATCATTCTGAAAATCGCCGCCCGGGTGACAATGTCAACGCAAGAGGCATAATCCGGCTTGGCTTGGCCTTCCATAATGCCAGGGATTTCTTTGAATTGGCGACGAACTTCCTCAACTACTTTGCCGGCCGCTTTGCCAACCGATTCCATGGCCAAAGCGCCGAAAAGATAAGGCAAAAGGCCGCCGATAAACAAACCGACCAGAACTCGCGGGTCTTCCAAGGTGAAAATAATTGAACGGCCGCGTTCCAAAATTTCCTGCGTGTAAGAAGCGAAAAGGACAATAGCCGCCAGCCCGGCCGAAGCAATGGCATAGCCCTTGGTAACCGCCTTGGTAGTATTGCCGACTGCGTCGAGCGGATCAGTCACTTCTCTGACTGATTCGGCAAGACCCGCCATTTCGGCAATGCCGCCGGCATTGTCGGTAATCGGGCCGTAAGCGTCAACCGTCACCACAATACCGGCCAAGGAAAGCATACTCATTGCCGCCACGGCAATGCCGTAAAGCCCGGCTAATTCATAAGCGCCTAAAATGCCGGCGACAATCACTAAAACCGGCAAGGCGGTTGATTTCAAACTTACTGCCAAACCAGTAATGATATTCGTGCCGTGCCCGGTTTCCGACGCTTTAGCGATGTTTCTAACCGGTTTATAGGCAGTTGAGGTGTAATATTCAGTGATGACAAAAATCGCCGCCGTCACCGCCAAGCCGATAATGGAGGTAAAATAAATATTTAAAGCCGAAACACTCAGGCCCTGCATCATCCTCATCGTCACAGGATAAAAGCCGGCGACGGCGATAATGCCCGCGGCAATCAGGCCTTTGTAAAGCGCCCACATTATTTTTTTGGATTTGCCTAAACGAATGAAAAACATGCCGATAATGGAACTTAAAATGGCAATACCGCCCAAAACAAGGGGATAAACTATGGGCAAAGAAAGCCCATTGAAAGTCAAAGCGCCCAAAATCATTGCCGACACGGCGGTGACGGCGTAAGTTTCAAACAAATCCGCTGCCATGCCGGCGCAATCGCCGACATTGTCGCCGACGTTGTCGGCAATAACCGCCGGATTTCGCGGGTCGTCCTCTGGAATGCCTTTTTCCACTTTGCCGACCAAATCGGCGCCGACATCAGCCGCTTTGGTGTAAATGCCGCCGCCCAAACGGGCGAAAACCGAAATTAAACTGCCGCCGAATCCCAAGCCGATTAAGGCCCTTAAATCATTGCTTGCCAGATAAAAAGCAGCCACGCCCAAAAGCCCCAAACCGACGACAAGAAGGCCAGTGATTGTTCCACCGCGAACCGCGACCATTAGGGCCTTGTTTAGGCCGGATTTAGCCGCCTCAGCCGTGCGGACGTTGGCCCTAACCGAGATGTTCATGCCAATATAGCCGGCCAAAGCAGAAAGCGCGGCGCCAACTAAAAAACCCAAAGCCGTGTTTTGTCCCAAGGCAAACCACATGGCCGCAAAGATTAAAACGCCGATAATCCCGATGGTTTTATACTGTCTGTTCAAATAAGCGGACGCTCCTTCTTGAATCGCTTTGGCGATGCCGACCATTTTTCCCTCGCCCGTGGGCTGGCGCAAGATGTAGGAGATTAAAATTAAGCCGTAAACGAGCGCCACCGCGGCGCAAATTATGGCAAAAACGATGTAAGACATAAATTATTTGACCAAAAAACCTAAAAACCAAAAACATAAAAACAGTTTTTTGGTTTTTTCGTCTTTTGGTGTTTCGGTTTTTATGATACCATAATCATTGACAAAAAAGCAAATTGTGGTATAATTCAGAATACATGGCTTTTTTTATCAAAAAAACGCTTTTGCAATTTGTTTCGGCAGTCAGCCACGGCCTCTATTTTTGCGTGGGTCTTGTCGCGGGCGTTTTCGCGGCAACTATTGCCAAGGCGGCAGGAGCCGCAGACCGCCTTCTTTTGCGCCACGTTTTAGGGCCGTTTTATAAAGCCCTTTGGAGAGCCAAGCGTAAAATCAAGGAGTTAAGCGGCGTCGAGGGAGCCAGCGACACCGCTTCCTTCGCCTATATTCTGGTCCTCTTTTTGCTGGTTGTTATTATCGTCTTTTTGTCTTGGACAAACGTCATTAGAGCGGGGTTTTTAAGCGATGAAGACACCAACAACAGATTATTGATTTTTTCCATTGACAGCGGCGATTTTGGGGAAGAAGACTTGGTTTTAGAAACCAGCGAGGCAACGGATTCGGTCACAGCGTCGGAAAGCTATCTGGGGAACGAACCGATTCTTGATTATGCCAATGTCGCTGCCGGCATCCCGATTGATTGCGATGAATGCCAAGAGCCGCCGACTGCAATGGGAGACACGGCCTTTGTTCCACCAGCCCTGTCTTTAGTGGAGTCAAAAGACGGCAAAAAGGTCCGCCGCCAACTTGAAGAGTATGTTGTTCAAAAAGGCGACGTTATCGCCTCGCTCGCCAAAAAGTTTTCTATAAACGTCAACACTTTGATGTGGGCAAACAATTTGTCGAGCTGGAGCGTTTTGAAAATTGGCCAAAAGTTGATTATCCCGCCGACCGACGGCCTTTTGCATAAACTCGCCAAGGGTGACAGTTTGGATAAGATTGCCCAGAAATATAAAGTTGACAAATCGCAGATTTTGGCTTACAACGACATTAACGAAGGCGACACTCTTTCGGTGGGGAAACAGTTGGTTATCCCCGGGGCCAAAAAACAGACCGTGGTCGCGCCTTATCCTTATACCCCGCCGCAGGTGATTCTGATTCCTCCGACAGTGGTCGGTTCCTGGGGTTTGGTTTGGCCCGCTAGCACCAAAAGAATCACCCAAACTTACAAATACCGCCACAGCGCCATTGACATAGGAGCGCCGATGGGTTCGCCGATTTACGCGATTTTCGACGGTGTGGTTGAGTATTCCGGCTGGGGCACGGGTTACGGCAGACAAGTGATTCTCAACCATGGCAACGGCATGAGAACCCGTTATGGACACGCCAGTAAATTATTGGTCGTCAAAGGACAATCCGTCGCCAAAGGCCAAACTATCGCTTTAGTCGGCTCAAGCGGCTGGTCAACCGGTCCTCACCTTCACTTTGAATTGTATTGGAATGGCCGCAAGGTTAATCCGTTACAGTATCTCCGTTGAGATTTAAGTTGTAAGTTTTTATTTGCAGAAAACCGTCCCGACTATTTTTGTTCAACATCCGATGTCCTTAGGACATCGGATGTCTTTCTATACAAAGTCGGGGCGGTTTTTCTGCGTAAATCCGCGTATCTACCCGCCTCGTAGTTCCCGACTTGTCGGGATACTTCGGGGGTTTGCGTAAATCCGCTTCTATAAATTTAGAATTCTTCGTCAAACTTCGGCCGGAAGTTTAAGGCGTCGCCGACATCTCGTGAAATGATTTCGTCACGGTCCTCCAAATCGGCGATGGTGCGGCTGATTTTCAGCGTCCGGTAAAATCCGCGCATGGACAGGTTAGCCGAGGTGACGGCGGCGCGCAAAAGATTTTCCGACGCCTCGTCTATTTTGCAAAAATTTTCAATCATCTGCGGCGGCATTTCGGCGTTGGTAAAAATTCCTTTGCCTTTAAATCTTTCAACCTGCCTCCATCGGGCGCGCTGCACCCTCGCCCTTATTTCTCTTGACGACTCGCCGATTTCGTTTTTGTATTTTTCAAATTCAACCTTCGGCACGGGGACGTGGATGTCGATTCTGTCGAGCAAAGGTCCGGAAATTTTTTTCTGATATTTTAAAATTTGCGGCATGGTGCAGCGGCATTTTCCCGACGGGTCGCCGGAAAATCCGCAGGGGCAGGGATTGCGCGCCGCAAGGAGCATGAATCGGGAAGGAAATTTGACCGTGCCCGAAACGCGGGAAACCGAGACAGAGCCGTCTTCAAGCGGCTGCCTCAAGTTTTCTAAAACCGAACGGGAAAATTCCGGCAATTCGTCCATAAAAAGTACGCCGCGGTGAGCGAGAGATATTTCCCCCGGCTTTGGATTCGTTCCGCCGCCGACAAGTGCAATGCCCGAGGCGGTGTGGTGCGGGGAGCGGAAGGGCCTTGCGGTGATTAAGGGTTTTTCCGGCGGCAAAAGCCCGGCAACTGACCAGATTTTTGTCACCTCGAGCGCCTCGTCCAAAGTCATTTCGGGTAAAATGGTGGTAAACGAGCGGGCAAGCAAGGTTTTCCCCGAACCGGGCGGGCCGGACATCAGCAAATTATGGCCGCCGGCTGCGGCGATTTCCAAAGCCCTTTTAGCATATCCCTGACCGCGGACGAATTTCATGTTAAACGGCGTTTCCTCGTCGCTTGTAAAATTTATTTCTTCGCGCTGATATGGCACGATTTCCTTTTCTTTTTTAAGATGCAAAACCAATTCAGCCAGATTTTTTACGGGGAGAATGTTAAATCCCGGCACAAGTCCGGCTTCGGCGGCGTTTGGTTCGGGCAAATACAAAGTTTCAATCCCCTTATCTTTCAAAGATAAGGCGACTGGCAAAATTCCGTGCACCGGCCGCAAAGCGCCGTCAAGCGCTAGTTCGCCGGCAAAAAGGGACTTCTCAATTTCCGTTATTGGAATTTTAAAATCGCCCGAAGCGAGCAAAATGCTTACGGCAATGGGCAAATCGTAGGACGGACCTTCTTTTTTCAAATCCGCCGGTGCGAGATTGACCGTGATTTTAGTTTTCGGAAAAAGAATGCCGCTGTTTTTGAGCGCGGCGCGGATTCTCTCCCGCGATTCCTGCACTGCCGTGTCAGGCAAGCCAACCACGGTAAAATTCGGCAGACCAAGCGAAATGTCCGCTTCAACCTCCACGAGTTCGGCGTTGAGCCCGATAACCGCGGCGGAATAGGATTTAGAAGACATAAACAAAAAGTTTAATTTTATAACTTACACACTTGCCGTCACCCCGAGTGAAGTCGAGGGGTCTTATGTGTGACGTGTATCGCATGAGATTTCTCCGCTCGCCTTCGGCTCAGTCGAAAGGACGAATGGAACTGATATTAAGTTAATTCTCCTTCGCGGCTACATTAAGATAAAAATCATTGC
>DYHP01000006.1 GCA_020724105.1 Candidatus Methylomirabilis sp.
TCGGTTCGGGGCAAGCCGCCAAAGGAGTGAATTCAACCACCGAACCATTGGTAATGTAAGTTCCAAGAACTCTCTCCCCGCCCTTGGTGACCAAAACATTGTTTTGAATCATCGCGGAGTCAGGCGCTTGGTTAAACACGACTCTCACTGTCACATTCCGAATCGACACGCTGCCCGCGGGACTGATGGAACGGACGACAAAAACATTTGAACCGAAACCGCCGCCGGGACCTCCGGGCGGAACGCCGATTTCCGCGCCGGGCTTGGTCGTCGCCTTAATCAAACTGCTTAAAATAAAATGACTCAAAGCAAAAGAGGACAAAACAAGAATAAGACCGATAACGGCATTGCGAATCACTGATTTCGCTCTGTCAACTTTTTTGGGGTCCCCGCCCGCAGTCATCCATAAAAATCCGCCGTAGACAATCAAACCGACGATGATAATACCCAAAAGCCCTAAGAATATTCTGATAATTTTCGCGATAATAATTCTGATGTCCTCGCCTGCCAAACCGATTTCCGCGCCGACCTCTTCAAGACCGACATTGACTTGAGCGTAAACAAAATGCCCCCAAAGAAATAAAACTCCGAGTACGGCAATCATTAAAATAATTTTGTAGTGTTTTTGTTTCATTGTTTAACGGGATACGAATTACGAATCTGAACGAATATGCGAATTCGTCATATTCGTATGAATTCGTAATTCGTTTCCCCTACGGCATTTTTTCGCACTTGTTCCTCGACGGCGTTCCGTTGCAACAGTAAGGAGCGGCATCGGTTGTCGCGCAAACGCCGCTTAAGCTCGGGCCTTTGCCCGGCCAATAACAGTTCTGCATCAAGTCCTTAACTTCCGAATTGAGGCTCGGGTAATAATCAAAACGGACTTGGTCGGTTGAGGGCGCGAACGGATTGTGCCGGATTGTCATTTTCGTCCTCGTCGGGTTATCCAGCGTCGGCTCGTTGTTGTTATTAAGATTTTCGCTTGCCACCGTGTACCAATATTCGTAAATCGGCTCGCTTATAAAAGCGACATTGCGCGTGTTCAAAGTCGTGGCGCTCATCACTTTGTCAAAAATGGCGAAAAGCGGGCTATCCAAACCAACGCTTCCTTCGTCTATGTCAGGATAAATTGAGAGAATCGTCGGCGGCCGCAAATCAATAGTGTTTGAGGTGTTAAAAATTGAAGAAAAATTGTCATTCGACGGACCCGAAGCGATGCCGTCGCCCGTGCCGTCAAAAGAATTAGCCGCCAAATCAACTACGCCGTCATAAGGAAATTCCGCCGCGGGCGGAGCCGAACTTAATGTTGCTGCTTTAATCAATGTCTTGATTTCAGAATTTGCCGGCAGACAAAAAACATCGCCGCCGCAAGAATTGGTGCCGCAAAAATCATCAGTGACGAACTCCACGGTTTTGTATTCATTGCCAATGGAAAAAGTGCCGGCAAGAGAAACATTGCCGCCTTTTATTTCAATATTATTAAAACCGGACAAAATTTCACCCGTCACTTCGGCAATGCCCGAGGCCGAAGTCGGGTCAACTCCTTCGCTGAAATTCATTTGAATAATAACATTGCGCGGATAAGTGCCGCTGCGCGGTATAATGCTCAAAAGTTTTGGCGGGGTCACATCCAAAAACACACCGGTTTCAAACTCCCACGCGTAACCCTCGCTAAAACTGCCTTCAAACGCCGCAGAACCGTCGACTTTTTTAATGCCGTCCCGACCGCCTTTCAAATTCACAGTGTACCAAACATTTTCAAGCGACGAACCGAGATAATCGTCGGGCATAAAAACAAAGGTCTTTCTGTCGGCAGTCATGCCCGCGCCTGCCGCGACATAGGGACCTTCTGTCCTTTGCGCGCTTTTTGAAATTTTGACGTTGTCGGTATTCAATTTATCGCCCGCGTCGCCGAATGCGCCGTTGCCGTTGGTGTCATTGATGATGGAAGCGGGGTTAATCGCTTCTTTGAAAGTAATGACAATTCTGGAGTTGCGAGCGATGTCCCGCGCGCCCCTGGCGGGATAATGGCTTTCAATAATGCCCATGCCGAGAGAGCCTGAAAGACGTTCGTTGTATTGAGCGATATATGACTCAACTTGCGCCTGCCTGCCGTAAATCGCGTCAAATAAGGAATTGAAAATAAACTGGGTGATGGCAAAAGACGCCAAAATAATCAAAAGACCGATGACGCCTGAGGTTAAAATCATTTTCGCTTGGCTGACTTTTTTCGGCTCGCCGGCGGCCGTCATCCAAATAAAACCGCCGTAGACCACAATGGCTACGGCAATGATTCCCAAAAGACCGAGAAAAATTCTGATGAGCTTGGCGATAATGATGCGGATGTCCTCTCTGCCCAAAGGCAAAACTCCTCCCAATTCCTCAATGCCGGTCACATCTTGGGCAAAAACTAAATTACCCCAGAGTAATGTTACGCCGAGGATTGCGACTGTTAAAATGATTTTGTGGTGTTTTTTAAACATGTTGCATTCTATAGCGTTGTTATGGCGTCGTGTGGCTTCTATATATAAATTATACAACACTTATCTTTATACTACAATAATTTATATAACGAGCTGTGGATAAACCCCAGTATTAAAACATTTCGGGTGCCCGGTACCCGAAATGAAACAAAAAAGAGGCCTAAAATTTGATTCAGACCTCACTTAAAATTTTAATAGTTATCCTCCCCTGAACCCCGTAACTAATATTATAAGACAAACAATAGACCCAATCATACCGATAATAAAAAATCCCTCCTTCCCAGATACTCACCCGTGGCTTCGTCGTTTCGGCGTAAACCGTTGCCGGAAGAAAAATGGCAACAAGGACAATCGTCAAGATTTTCAAGTATTTCATTTTTATTCCTCCTTCTTTGGTAAGGTGTAGCTGTCCAAAAGATTGAAAAACGTATCAGGAAGAACCTGGTCATCGTCCCGCTTGGGACCGGGGTTGAGCGGCTGCCCCAATTTTTTCTTGGGGACCTGCTTTTCTTTTGGACTCTCGCTTTTTTGCTCTTCTTTTTGCTCTTCCGCAAAATAATCATCCACTTCCTTTGTCATTTTTTGTCTCCTGACTGTCTTGGTTTTCTTGATTTTCTTGGGTTTCTTGGTTTTCATTTTTTATATCCTTTTATCCGAAAAGAAGTTTGTAGCGAGGCCGCAGGAACTTTAGAACCATCGGCAAAAAGCGTCCCTCTTTCGTATTGTCTTTGTGCAGCAAAAAGCCGCACTCTAACAACAGGTCTGCGGTTTTGTCGGGAAAAGTTAGGGTGTCCTGCTCTGTCAATTGAAGCGCTACGTCTTGCGCCGAGTAAGGTATCACTTCATAGACCACCGATATCAAATGTTCAACAAAATCCTCCTCCAACGAACAACACTCCTCGTGCCAACTGAGTTCCTTTAGAGTCATAGTCCCCCCCTTCCAATAATAAAGTCAATCAACTTCTGACAATCTTCCTTGTGTACCATTTTTGTTCTCCTTTCTTTTTATAATGTTGTTAAAGAATTGTTACCCCAAACTACGTAGGGTTTGGGGTAACCCTGTACCCAACGTGGTGCAGGGTTAAAGACCTAATTCCCTGCCTTTGTGAAAACTACGGCAAGGCACGCCAGACCAAATTGTCCGCATATTTTATCTTACCACAAATCCGAAAACTTGGTCAAACTTCAGTAAGAAAAAAGCGCCAACTTTACCCTCCCGCCAATTTTATACCAGGGGTGGGGATCGAACCCACGACCTAAGGCTTATGAGTCCTTCGCTCTAACCGACTGAGCTACCCTGGCATAAATTGGCGGGAGGGTAAACTGAGCTACCCAGCCATTTCTTATAAATTAAAACAGAAAAAATATTCTTTGTCAATTATCATTCCCGTCCCGATGAATATCGGGGCGAACTCCAGCGGGAATCCGGAAAAAACATCTGGATTGCCCAACTAAATTGGGCAATGACATCAAACATGTTATCCCAGCGTCACTTTTTCAACCTTAACATCCCCGCCGAGCCAATCACCCACCCAACTCTCCAAATAATCGGTTTTGTCGGAGACGAAAATTTTGCATTCCCGCCTTGTCCCTAAAAACGAAAAGCCCGAAGTTTCAAAAAATTTCGCGACTTCCTTTGCCACTTCTTCGGCGGAGTCAACCAGTTTCACGCCGCGTCCCATCACTTTTTTAATCGTCTTTTTCAATATCGGATAATGAGTGCATCCCAAAATCAGGGTGTCAATTTTCGCTTTTTGCAAAGGTTTGAGATATTCTTTGACGATTTTCTCCGTCTCTTTTTGCCCCACCCATCCTTCTTCAACTATTGGAACAAATAGTGGACATGGCTCAGAATAAATTTTTAATTTACAATTTTCAATTTTCAATTTTTTTTCATAAACTCCGCTGCCGACGGTGGCGCGCGTCCCTATCACTCCAATCCTTCCATTCTTGGTGACTTGAACCGCTTTTTTTACCGCCGGCGAAATCACTTCAAAAATCGGCGCGTCGTATTTTTTCTTCAGAGTTTCAAAAGCGATTGCCGACATTGTGTTGCACGCCAAAACTATGATTTGCGCCCCGCGCGAAAGCAAAAATTCCACGCCCTCGTTAGCGTATTTTTTAATCACTTCTTCGCTTTTGTTTCCGTAAGGCACGCGGGCCGTGTCGCCGAAATAGATTATCGGCCGATTCGGCAAACGCTTTAAAACTTCTTTTACCACCGTCAGCCCGCCGAGGCCGGAGTCAAAAATGCCGAACATACTCGCCCCGATATTCATCGGGGCTCAAAATTAAAAATTAAAAACCAAAAATTAAAAACAAAAATATAAAAATGAAAAAATAAAACTTTTGTATTTTTGCATATTTGTTTTTGGTCTTTGGTTTTTGGTTTTTAGTTTAAGATGTAATCAACTCACTTAACTCCTCTCTTTTTTGCATCATTAACTCTTCTGTTTTTGCCTCTAAATTAAGCCGTAAAAGGGGTTCTGTATTAGACAATCTGACATTAAACCACCAATCGCTAAAATCCAAACGCAAACCGTCGATTCGGATGACTTTTTCCGCGCCGGCGGAGTATTTTTCTTCGATTTTTTTTATGATTTTTTCCTTCCCCGACGCCAAGGGTCGGAGTCCGCCTTGGACGGAGTCGCGGACTTCAAAATTGATTTCACCCGAATGGAAATATTTTTTAAAATCGCGGACCGCCTCGCTCATTTTTAACCTCCCTTTGCCCCTCCCTACATAAGGAGGGGTTAAATATTTTAAAAGCAAAAGCAAGCACAAATCGGGCGATTCGGCGAAATAAAAATCGCGGAAATAAAAATGGTTGGAAAGTTCGCCGCCGAAAACCGCGCCGCCTTTTGCCATAATATTTTTAATCGGCGCGTGCCCCACCGGCGTCATCTCGGGGGTTCCTCCCGCTTTTTTAATGGTTTCCGTCACAATGTTTGAACAGCGCACGTCGTAAAGAATTTTGGCGCCCGGATATTTTTTAAGCATCATCTCGGCAAATATTGCCGTCAAAAAATCTCCGCGGACAATTTCGCCGTTTTCATCCGTCACCGCGATTCTGTCGCCGTCACCGTCAAGCGCCACGCCAAAATCCGCCTTTTCTTTTAAAATCGCCTCGCGCAAATCCCTTAAATTTTCCTGCTTAGTCGGGTTGGCTTCATGATTCGGAAAATTTCCGTCCGGCTCAAAATATAAAGGAATAAGCGTTGTCTTGAAGTCTAACTCCAACACACTTAACATTTTCTTTAAAGAAAGTCCGCCCATGCCGTTGCCGGCGTCAGCGGCGATTCGAAATTTTCTGACATCCGATGTCCCGAGGACGTCGGATGTCTTTAAACCCGAAAAACTCAAAATTTTCTCAATATACGGATTAAGCATTTCCGTTTCCACTGTGTTGCCCGATGGCTTGTCCTCCCAAGTATTTTTTAAAACCAGTTCTTTGATTTTATCCATTCCGCTGACTCCGCCAATAGGTAAAGCATTGCCGCGCACGAGTTTCAAACCGTTATATTGTTTGGGGTTGTGCGAGGCGGTAATCATTATTCCGGCGTCGTGCAAATCGTATTCACCGACTGAAAAATAAAAAACCGGCGAAGAACATATGCCGATGTCAATCACATCAGCGCCTTCTTTCAAAATTCCTTTTGTTAATGTTTCAAAAAGCGCCTCGGAAGACAGGCGGCAGTCGCGGCCGACCACCACTGATTTTGCGCCGGTAAAAACAACAAGCGCCCGCCCAATGCGGTAAACGACTTCTTCGTCAATTTCATTCGGATAAATCCCCCTTATATCATAGGCCTTAAAGATGTTCGGATTGATTGTCATAATGTTATTGTCATATTGTTATAGAAAGTATATAATAAACATATAAATTAAACAATGACTTTTAATCCCTTAACTTTTGACATTTGGATAGATTTTATCTTGAAATTTATTTTATTCATTGTCAAGAATCAAGGATTAAGAGTCAACGGTTAACTATATGAATCTTTATGTCAAAATCTTTCTCGCCATTTTTGGTTTAATAATTATTTGGCTCATTTGGACATTCAACCGCCTCGTGATAAGGCGGAACCGCGTTGACGAAGCATGGGCCGACGTTGACGTGCAACTTAAAAGACGTTACAACCTCATCCCGAATCTGATTGAAACAGTCAAGGCCTATGCCCGACACGAATCACAAACGTTAAGTAAGGTTACCGAAATGCGCAATTTGGCCATGGCTGCCAAAACCTTGCCGGAACACGAAAAAGCAGAAAAGTCGTTAAGCGGCGCGCTCTTGAACCTTTTTGCCGTGGCGGAAAATTATCCCGACCTCAAGGCGTCGCAGAATTTTTTGCAACTTCAAAACGACTTGACCGACGCCGAGGACAAAATTCAGGCGGCAAGGAGATTTTACAACGTCAATGTCAGGGATTTTAACAACGCGCTCCAAGTTTTCCCAAACAGCATCATCGCCAAATTCTTTCACTTCGAAGCAGTGAAATTTTTTGCAATTGAAAACGGCGAGGAAAGACAAACGCCAAAGGTATTTTTTTAAAAACCCTTCCGCCATTTTATGCCATGACTACGCCAATTTACGCCAAAAATTTGGCGTGAGAAGTGGCGTTGCCTGCCCTGTATCAAGCCGGGGTAAAATGAAACGATTTGGCACAATGAAAGCCGATTTGCCCGCCGAAGCTTTAGCGGAGGCGGGAGGCGAGTTCCGAGAGAAAACCATTCTAATTAAGAGGCGGACTCCTCGTCGGGCTTTGATACTGGGGTGATGGCGTTTCGTGGCTTCTACTGATATGTACAACCAAATCGCCTTAAATAAACGCAACAGTTTTTTACTAATCAGTCTGTTTATTATAGTATTGGTCGGATTAGGCGCGGTCATCGGAAAACTTTCAGGAAATTTTGAGGGCTGGATTTTCGTCGCAGTCATCGTCTCGCTCGCAATGACTCTCTTTTCATATTTTGCCGGCGACAAGGTGGCTTTGGCGACCGCCCGCGCCAAAGAAATAAAAAAGGGGGACAATAAATATCTCTGGAATTTGGTTGAAAATCTTTCCATTACCGCCGGGCTCCCGATGCCGAAAATTTACATCATCCCCGATGAATCTACAAACGCTTTCGCCACGGGCAGAAATCCGGAAAAATCTTCAATCGCCGTAACCGCGGGCGCCGTAAACAAATTAAGCAAACCTGAACTTGAGGGCGTCCTGGCGCATGAACTCTGCCATATTAAAAACTACGACATCCGACTAATGATGCTCGTCATAATCCTCGTCGGCAGCGTCGCTTTAATGTCCAACTGGTTTTTAAGAATGCAATTTTTTGGCGGAAGGCGCGACCGCGACCGCGATGAAGGCAATGTCGGAGCCCTGCTTTTTGTCGTCGGAATCGTTTTGGCGATTCTCTCCCCCATTGTCGCGCAACTGATACAATTAGCGGTTTCGCGCCAGCGCGAATTTTTAGCCGACGCCTCGGGCGCCATGCTTACTCGCTATCCCGAAGGGCTGGCAAGCGCCTTGGAACAGATTGGAAAAGAAGGAATGGCGATGAAAACCGCCAATAACGCCACGGCCCATCTTTACATTGCCGACCCGTTTGGCAAGAAAAAAATTTCGTGGATTCATAAACTTTTTATGACGCATCCGCCTTTGGAGGAACGAATCAAAAAATTAAGAGAAATGGCGATATAAAATTATGCCGGATGAAAAAGATTTACGCGACAATTTAAACGCGGACAGAGCAAAAGTAAGAAGGGAGAAAACGATGCAGACCGGCGGCATGGACGGACGGCCATCACCTGCCGAACTTCTTAAAAAAGGCGGCGCAAAAAATTGTATTAGAGACTTAAGCGCCGAAGCCTTAAGGCAATCCTGGCTGAATTTAATCGATTCGTGGGGTTTGACTTTCATTTACATTTTTATCCATTTTCTCGGACATTATCTGGGCGGACCGCTTTCTGGTTTTTTCTGTAAATTCGGCGAAGAAGGAGCCTTTGGTGTAATACCCAAACAAGCTCAAGCGGCCATCGGAGCCATTGAAGGAAAAACAGGCGCGGGCGAAACAATTGACGCGGGAAGCGAATACGCCGAATTAGCCGTCTTTGGAATTCTGGTTGGAGTCGTGCTTTTAATACTTGCCATTGTTTTTATAATATTTGCCGCTATATGGGGACTTTTTAAATAAATTATTTAAACGCTATTTAACGCTATAACTACTACGCCATCAGACGCTAAAAATCTGGCGTAAAATGGCGTTGTAATGGCGTTAAGTGGCTTCTATAAACTATGTTTAATCTCAAAAAAATTCTTTTAGTAATCTTATTCATCGTCGTTGTTTTCGGCGCCGGCTACGCCATTTACGCCGTTTTCTTTAAGGCGGAAAAACCTCCGGAAATCGTTGCTCCGCCGGCCGCGGAAGAACGGCCGACGATTCCCGCGAGACTGCCCGGCGCGGTGGAAATGGAAAGGCCGGCGGTAGTTGGAGCGCCGCTTGCCACAGGAGGCATGGCCGACATTCCGGCAATTGAAACCGCGCCTACTATCGGCGCCAATGTCGCGCAAGGCGGCGAAATCAATTATTACAACGCCTCTGACGGAAAATTCTACAAAATAAACGAAGACGGCTCGATTGAGGTCTTGAGCGACAAAATTTTTTATAATGTCGTAAAAGTTACCTGGTCGCCGGACGGAAGCCAAGCGATTTTGGAATATCCCGATGGAAGCAATATTCTTTATAATTTCAAAACGCAAAAACAAGCCACCCTGCCAAAGCACTGGCAGGAATTTGATTTTTCTCCGAATGGAAATAAAATTGTCGCCAAAAGTATCGGCATGGACGCCTCAAACCGCTGGCTGATTACAGCCGACCCCGATGGCACCAACGCCCAAACCATTGAACATCTCGGCAATATCGCCAATCTGGTCCAAGTTGACTGGTCGCCCAACGGCCAAATTATCGCTTTTGCCAAAGACATCGATAATATGGGAATTACTTCGCAAAACATTCTGTTTATCGGTCTCAAGGGAGAAAATTTCAAATCAATAACCGTGCCAGGCGTTAAATTTGAAGGACAATGGTCGCCAACCGGCTCGAAAATCCTTTATAGCGCCACCTCTCAAGCCAGCAATTATCTGCCGCTCCTGTGGATTATCAACGCCGATTTGTCGAATATCGGCGCCAACCGCCGTTCTTTGGGCATCAACACTTGGGCGAGAAAATGCGCTTTCGCCAATGAAAACACTCTTTACTGCGCCATACCCCAAAACCTTCGCCGCGGCGCCGGCCTCTCGCCCGATTTAGCAAAAACAAGTCCTGATTCAATTTGGAAAATAAACCTGACCACCGGTCAAAAAACAATTGTCATCACTCCTTCTGTTTTAATGAACATGAACTCCTTAAGCGTTTCTGCGGATGAAAATTATTTATATTTTGTGGACGGACTCACCAATACCATACGCAAGATTAAATTAAAAATTTAAAATTAAAAATTAAAAATTTTTAACATGCACCATCGCTATTACATCGCAATCGTCTTAATTTCTATTGCCAGTTTCTTGGTTTTGTTTATCTTCTTCGCCGCAACCTTCCTCCCCGACGCAAACCGGAAAACGCCGAAATCTGACAACCCCAAAGAATCCCGACAAGTCGGGACCTACGGGGCAGGCTTAAATCTTAAATCTGAAATCTCGTCGCCGCAGGTGAACTTCACCGACCCGGCAAGAGGGAAAAAAGACGCGCCGAACACCCTTGTCGTTTACGGCGACTTTCTGTGCCACTACACAAAAAGCGCGGTGGCTATTTTGAAAAAATTAACCGATGACCATCCCGGTAGAATCAAAGTTGTCTGGAAGGACTTTCCGGTTCATTCGGGGAATCCTTTCGACACCCTCGCGTCGCAAGCCGCGCATTGCGCCAAAGAACAAGGTGAATTCTGGCCTTACCACGATTTAATCTTTGAAAATCAAAATCAGATTTCGCCGTCATTTCTGCTCGCGCTTGCCGACAAAGTAGGTTTGGACAAAGGAAAATTTTTGAACTGTCTTCAAACCGAAAAAACAAAACCAAAAGTAACAAGCAACTTAAACGAGACGCGCGCTTTGGGGCTTGACGGAACGCCCACCCTGTTTCTTAACGGAACAAGATACGATGGGAAGATTAGTTATGAAAATTTAGAGATGATGATGAAATAGATATAGAAGCCACACGACGCCATAACAACGCCAATCAAACGCCAAAAATTTATAGCGTAAATTGGCGTAGTGATAGCGTAAAATAACGAGATGTAACATGTTTAGAAAACACCATAAAATTATTTTAATAGTTGCAATCCTGAGCGTAATATTCCTCTGGGGTAATATTGTTTTTGCCCAAGAAGCCGAAACGCCGAAGGAAATAGAAGGTCCTAAATTGCAAATGCCCATTCCGGACGTGCCGCAACTTTCTAAAATACAAGTTAAAGGCGAGAAAATATCCGTTCCGTGGATTGCCGAATACATCGCCGGCGTTTACAAATACGGCGTCGCCCTGGCGGTTTCCTTAACCATTTTTATGCTCATGGCGGGCGGGTTTTTTTGGATTACCGCCGCGGGCGAACCTAAAAAAATCGACAAGGCCAGGACGATTATCACTGATGCCGTAATCGGCTTAATTTTGGCCCTGGGCTCTTATTTAATTCTTTTCACCATCAATCCGGATTTGGTGAAGTTTAAGGCGATACAACTCAAATTAGTTAAAGGAGAGCTTTGGGAAACAACAGTCGACTTAGAACTTGCCACCATAACCACGGATACGGGCTCAGCAGGAGAAGTGATGTCTACATCTGTTTTTACTGCTCCTAACGCGGCCTGCCCAATTACATTTACTGAAAGCCAACCTGATTCAAAAAAAATGCAGGTTTCACCGCGCAGCCTCGAATTTATACAAAAAATTGCTTCTGGTCTAACCACTGAAACAACACCTGAAAAAATAAGAAAAATCGGCATGGCGGCGCGAGATTGCGCGGTAAGTTTAGGCAGTTGCGGTAAAACCACTAGTGTTATTCAAACTATCGCTATACAAGGAGGGGAATCAGGTGAAGAATGCTACAGAGGGAAAGGCGTAAGAGGAGCTGATTGCGTGGACGCAGCTTCCATAAAGAGTATATCTACAAAATTATCAAAATGGATAAATAGCGTAAACTGTTGTCTCTATAATTCAAAATTTCCAGAGGCATGCAAACAAACTCCTTGCGTTGAAAGCGGTGTCAGTAATAAAGAAGCATCTAAAAAAATAGTCATTGCCAAACTTAGCGCCGAATCAGATATGTCTGGCTGGCCCGAATCCTGGCTTAATCTCTTGCAACCAGGCGATGAAATAGTGGTTTATAATGCCAATGACTCTTATAGTGGCGGGCACTCCGTAACATTCTTGGGCTGGAAAAATTTTAATAATAAAGTAGCCATCGTAGTAAGTGCCAGCTGGGGTAGCCCCGTAAAAATTAATGAAACAAATTTAAAAAATGCGATACTTAGAAAAATCACTCGCCCGCAATACTAAAATTAATTCACTTAATTTATTATTTATCGTAGTTAAACTACGATAAATTATGTCTCGACCCCAAACAATCTTCATCTGCGAGAAATGCGGCGCCCAGAGTCCGAAATGGTCTGGGCGGTGTTTTAATTGCGGCGGTTGGGGAAGTCTTAAAGAGGAAATTTACCCCGACGCAAGGTTGGGGTCGTCGCTTCGCTCCGGAAATCAAAAGATAAAAAATCTTTTGAAACAAGAAGCGAAAAATAAAATTGTCAGTTTTGACAGTGTCAAAGGCGAGGACGCCAAAAGAATCAGAACCGGCATTGAAGAAGTGGACAGGATTTTGGGCGGCGGAATCGTTCCCGGCGCGGTAATTTTAATGGCTGGCGAACCCGGCGTGGGCAAATCAACGCTTGTGGCGCAAATGGCGTCGGCCTTGCAAGGTCGACGCCATCCTGAGGGAGCATCAGCGACCGAAGGATCTCGCGGGAGGACTTCGACTTCAAGTCGGAGGACAACCCGCGTCAGTCGTGGGTCGCTGACGCTCCCGCGAGATTCTTCGTCCCTCGACCTTGGTCGGGGGACTCAGAATGACAACACCGTATTGTATATCTCCGGCGAAGAATCGGCCTCGCAACTGAAAATGCGTTTTGACCGCTTAAATCTTGCGACAAAAAACTTAAAATATCTCGGCGAAACCGAAGCCGGGATGATTGCCGCGGCGATTGAAGAAATAAAACCCGCTCTCACCATCATTGATTCCATTCAAACAATCCGCTCCGACGAGGTGTTGTCAGAAGCCGGAAGCGTCAACCAAATCAAGGTTTCCACTGCAAAAATCGCCGACGCCGCCAAATCAAACAATGTTCCCGCCATAATCATCGGCCACATAACCAAAGAAGGGCGCATTGCCGGCCCGAAGACCTTGGAGCACATTGTTGATGTTGTGTTGAATTTGGAAGGCGACAGGGTAAGCCAGAGCCGAATTTTACGCACTCCCAAAAACCGTTTCGGCTCAACCGACGAAGTGGGAATTTTCAAAATGACCGAGACCGGCCTTGCGGAAGTCCAAAACCCTTCGGAATTGTTTTTGGAAGGACGAAGCGCCAAATCCGGCTCAATCATCACCTGCGTTATGGAGGGAACGCGGCCGATTTTGGTGGAAGTCCAGGCGCTTTTAGAAAGATCGAGTTTTCGTTTTCCTCAACGCCGGGCTTCCGGCTTTGACATCAATCGTTTGCAAATCATCGCCACAACTTTGGCAAAACGCGCCGGGCTTTATCTTTTCAAATACAATATCCACCTAAACATCGTCGGCGGATTAAAAATTAAAGAACCGTCGACGGATTTGGCAGTCGCCCTTGCTATAACTTCGGCGTATTTTAACAGAGCCATTGACCCGAAAATCGTCGCTTTCGGCGAAATCGGCTTGGGCGGCGAAATAAGGCCGGCGGCGAATCTTGAAAAGCGCCTCAAAGAAGCGGAAAAAATGGGTTTTAAATATATTATCACCAATCCCGGCGGTGAAAAATCAGCGTCATCGGTGTTAAAAAAATCAACAGGCGAAATTTTGTCGGCGAAAAACATCAATGAGGCGATTGAGATAATAAAATAGGGCTCTTACCCAGAAGAATAGGCAAAAATGAGCCATCTCAATTCCCAATTTCTAATTTATTATGCTAATTTTCAGCGCTATTGTTCCTCATGCCGCGATATTGCTTCCCAGCGTAGGAAAAGAAAATTTAAAGAAGCTTCCGAAAACCTTGCAGGCGCTTCACAATTTAAAGACGGATTTGGAAGCGGCAAAACCCGACGCTATTATTGTAATTTCCTCGCACGCCGGCGACAAGGAGCATTTTTCTCTTTACATCAACAACGAATACGAAAGCGATTTTGAAAAACTCGGCGATTTTGCCACAAAAATAAAATTTGACGCGGACATGGAAATGCTTGCCGTTTTAAGAAAAGCGATTCGCTTAAAAAATTTTCCGCTGGCGGTGCGGAGCGATAAAAAATTGAATTACGATTTAATGCTGCCGCTTTTTTACATTAACGGCGGGTTAAAGACAAAAATAATCCCCCTTGAAACGGCCAGCCTTCCGTTAAAAAACCATTTTGATTTCGGCGCGGCCTTGAAAGAAATCATCGTCCAAAGGGGGGCAGTAGAAACCCCTTCAGGGTTTCACTGCCCCCCAAGCGAAAAAAGAGTGGCAATAATTGCCGCCGGCAACTTGTCGCACGCGCTTGCGACCGACGCGCCCGGCGGATTTTCCCCGGCAGGAAAGGAATTTGACGAAAAACTCCGGGAATTTATCGCCGCCAAAAACGCCGCCGGGCTGGTCCTTTACGACGAGAACAAATTAAAAGAGGCGAAAGAGTGCTGCAGCCATCAAATCGCTACGCTCTTTGGCGCGATGCAACAAATCGATTACACGCCGCAAATTTATTCTTATGAATCTCCGTTTGGCGTAGGCTTCCTCGTAGCAAACTTGAAACTTTAAAACCAAGAAATATGCTTAAAATCGACTCCAATTTATCATCAATCAAGAAAGCAGACCTCAAATTGTCCAAACGCAATAAAAATATCCACTCGCAGATTCACTGGCTGGCTGACGAGGTGTCAAATTTTTTCAAAGAACCGAAAAAATTCGCCATGTATTTAGGAGTGATAAAAAGGGTTGGCTTCGGTAAGGCCTATCAGGCTTTCCAAGAAATAAAACAATCCAACGCCAAAGAACCGCAAAAATTGTTTATGTGGGAAATGCGCAAAACACAGATAAACACAAATGAGAACACGAATAAACACAAATAAATCTGTGTGGGTTTGTGTTCTGATTTGTGTCAATTTGTGTAGAAATGTATGTTAAATATTCTCACTTATCCCGACGAAAAACTAAAGCAAAAATCTATTGATGTGACACCGACCGAGATGAAGGACTGGAAAATGCAAACCTTTATAGACGAAATGATTGAAACGATGAAAAAATCAAACGGCGTCGGCCTGGCCGCGCCGCAGGTCGGGCAAAACGCGAGAATTATAATCGCCACGCAAAACAATGGCGAAATTTTGGCTTTGATAAATCCGAAAATCGTCAAAAAATCGCTTTTTAAAACAAAAAGCGAGGAAGGGTGCTTGTCGGTGCCCGGAAAAATATGCGTCGTCAAGCGGCACAAAACAGTGGAAGTAAAAGCCAAAGACCGCCTCGTCAGAGAAGTAAAATTAAAAGCCAGCGGCCTTTTTGCCATAGTTCTGCAGCACGAAATCGACCACCTCGACGGGATACTCATTATCGATAAAGCAGACAAGATTTACGAACTTAAAGAAAACTATAACACTAAATACCGCGATGAATGACGTTAAAAACCGCAAAATTAGTGGTACTTCGCGCTTATATTCGCGGTACTTCGTGTAATATGAGAATAATATTTTTTGGCACTTCCGAATTCGCTCTCCCGCCGCTCAAAGCATTGCTTAAAGACGCCGAAATGAAACTTGTTGCCGTGGTCACCGAAACCGACAAGCCGGCGGGACGAAAAATGGAATTAAAAAAATCCCCCGTTAAACTGTTTACCGAAAGCAAACGGCTGAAATTGTTTCAGCCGGAAAAATTTGATAAAAAAACCGCCGAAAAAATCAGTGAGTTAAGACCAGACATTGCCGTTTTGGTAGCTTACGGAAAAATAATTCCCGAGGAAATTTTAAAAATCCCCAAAAAAGGATTTGTTAATATTCATCCGTCACTACTACCCCGACACCGCGGCGCTTCGCCGGCGCAAACCGCGATTTTGTCGGGCGACAAAAAAACCGGGGTCACCATTTTTGTTTTGGATGAAAAAATCGACCATGGCCCGATTCTCGCGCAAAAGCCGTATGAAATGAAAGGCAACGAAACAACGCCGGAACTTACAAAAAAACTGTCCGTTCTGGGCACGGAAATTTTAATTCCGACCATTAAAAAATATATAAACAACGAATTACGCCCTCAAAAACAAAACGAAAACCAAGCAACTTTAACGAAACAATTTTCCCGCGAAGACGGAAAAATAGATTGGAAAAAGCCAGCCGAAGAAATTGAAAGAATGGTCCGCGCCTTTTATCCCTGGCCCGGCGCCTGGGCGGAAATCCCGAAAATCGGACGAGTAAAAATAACAAAGGCGTCTGTTGCTTTAGCAACAGACGCCTTTGTTGCTAAAGCGCCGAAAAATTCAAAAAGCGGAGTTTTTTTTGAACTAAACAAAAAACCCGCCGTGGTCTGCGGGAAAGATGCCTTGATTATTGACAAACTGATTCCCGAAGGCAAAAAAGAAATGTCCGGCGAAGAATTTTTAAGAGGCCACAGACAAATGTTTGAAAAAATGTAGTCGCAACCTTTAGGTTGCGTTAAACACCCTAAGATAGATCCCGAACTTGATAAACGATTATGGCAAGAAACCATCGCTTATCTCAGACCATATTTCTTTTGTTTTAACAACAAAACTTATTCAGCTTTACTTAAATATAATACCTCAATAGTTAAAATTATCAAAATCCCCAATCCCAACGGATGATTTAGATATGGGCTGAAAATGTTGGTAACCACGACAGCGGCGAGAGAACTCAAAATCCATCCTCCTTTTTTCAATTCTCTCCACCCTTTTCTAAATAATGTATACAAAATTCCAAATAATGAAACTAAGCCGAAAAGGCCGAGTTTCAACCACAAATCCAAATACCCCCACTCAAAAGCGTAAGTTGTATAAAGACAGGATTCCTTGCCGACGCACTGCGGAAGCATTGTTAGGGCGCGGGGATCGCGAGTCATAAATTCAACGGTTTTACCGAAACCCCAGCCCAAAAAGGGCTTTTTTATAATTTCTAAAAGCATCGGTTTAAGTTCTTCCTGTCTTGTGAAACTTGCCGGTTCCGCCGACGGTTTAACCGATACGACTCTGTCGACCAGCGCATACGGTTCTTGCGGTTCAATTGTCCACAAAAATCCGACTGAGGCGGTAAAAATTAAAATCACAACTAAAACTATTTTAAAAAATTCTTTTTTAACGCTCCGAGATTGAACTTCCATTGGAAGTTCAATCTCTTTTTGTTTTAAATAAAAAATGATACAAAACACAAATAAACCCGCCAAAAGGCCGACAAAAAAACTCCTTGACAAACTTACTAAAATTCCCATCAAAGAAAAAAAGGAAATAATAATGACTAAATACACCCCCCCACCAATTCCATCGCCCAAATTTCCAAAAATGGTCTTAACGGAAGGCGAAGCCGCCTTGCGGCTTACTGTTTCAATATTCGATTTTTTCCCAACAGAATTGGTGGGGGGGTAAAAATTTTTCTTTTCCAAAAGTTGCGATAACGACAAAAAGAAAACTACGAGGAGAAAAATTTGCGACTGGGCGAAAATCCTGAAAACGCTGCCCGTGTAGGTTATTTCAAAAAGCAAATTATTTCTAAGCCAGCCGTATATTAAATCCGAGTTGAATAATTCGTGAGAAAAAATATAAAAAAGAAATAAGCTGAAAATTGCCACCACCAATCCCGAAGACAAGAGGATGTCCTCCAATTTCTTGAATTTTTCTTTATTTTGAAATACGACCAGAAAAGGAAAAAGGTAAAGTAAATAAAAATAACCGTTGGCGTCCAAAAACACATTTTGAAATCCAAAACCCCTAAAAAAACCTTGAGCGAATCCTATGAAAATCGCCGCAAAAAAAGAGATAAACCACGCCAATTTGCCGCTCCAGACGATTTCAATCTTTTTTAAAATCAATTTGGCGAGAAAGACGCTGAAAACGACCAAAAAAATCCCGATTCTCAAAGAAAGGCTGAATCCGCCGAAATCAAAATAAAACAAATATCCCTTGCTTCCCAAAATGAGTTCAATGAGCGCCGCGTAAAGCCCGTATTCAAAGCGGTAAAAACTCAAAATCAAAACCGTTGCCAAAATAATAAAAAAAACCGCTTCGCGAAAAATTGGCAATAAAAATCCGACAAAGGAAAAAAACAAAACGACAATGCTCGCAAATAAGCAAATATAAAATATGTTTTTGAAACGTGAAATAACCCCCCCTTTGCCCCCCCTGTTCCGACGCTTCGGTCGGAATAGGGGGGGAGTTGGAGGGGTCAAGTTTTTGATTGCGGACGAGGCCTGATTTTGCATATTTGAACGAGAAATGCCAAAAATAAACTAATTGGCGAAACGAGCCAAAGTAAAAACCATTCTAAAAATGAATGATGTTTTTTAAAATAAATAAGCATGCTTTTTATAAACCTTTTTTGTTTTTTGACGCTTTGAACTTGCGCAAAACTCCTTCCTTCATAATGAATAACCCGCGCCTCGGGAAAATAAACGATTTTTTCGCCAAGTTCGGCTGCGCGCTTGCATAATTCAACATCCTCCCACCAAATAAAATAATCCTCGTCCCATCCCCCAACCTTTTCCACAAACTCCCGCTTCGCAAAAACAAAAGCGCCCATAATCTGCTCAACTTCTTGTTCTTTTGAATAATCAAAATCTTTGGCCAGATATTTTTTAATCGGCGGCAAAAACGGCAAAAAATGGTGAAGTTTTAAAAGAATTAAGGCCTGCGAAAGAAAGGTCGGGTGGCGCTTGATATTCGACTGAATCGAATCGTCGGGGTACACCCCCCCGTCAATTCCATCGCCCAAATTTCCAAAAATGGTCTTAACGGAAGGCGAAGCCGCCTTGCGGCTTACTATTTCAATATTCGATTTTTCCCCAATAGAATTGGCGGGGGGGTAAAAAAGTTTGCAGGTTGAAATTGCGACATCGGGTTTTGCTTCCATAAAATCAAACATTTTTTTAAAAACATTTTCTCTGATTTCCATATCGGGATTCATAAAAAGAACGTATTTGCCGACTGCATTTTTTGCCGCCAGATTATTCGCTTTGGCAAAACCCAAATTTTCTTTATTAGCAATTAGGTGAACGTTTCGGGTATTTCGGGTATACCCGAAATACTCTACTGAACCGTCGGTCGAAGCGTTGTCAACCACAAAAACTTCAAATTGAATGTCTTTTGTAAATTCAAAAATCGACTTCAAACACTTCCGAAGTAGATCGCGGGTATTCCAGTTGACAATAATAACCGACAAGTCCATATTTTAATTGAGATGATGCTTATTTTTAATAATCTCCATCGCTTCTTTATATTTTTTTACCGATGATAACCAAGGTATTTTATAAAAAATCTTTGGCAGCCATTTGCTCATCAAACCGCCCGGATGAACTTTAAACAAAATCTTAGAAATCCAGACGCCGCAACGTCCTTGTTCGGCCATGGTCAAGAACAAATCCCAATCCTGCAAACGCTTGATATTTTCGTCCCAGCCCGAGGCTGGTCCGCCTTGGGCGGAGAATCCCGGAAAATGTTCGCGGCGGATGAGCGAGGTGGTGTGGATATAAGGCATTTTCTTTAATTTTTCCGCGTCAAATGGCCACAATTTAAACTTCTTCCAGCTATATTTGAAAGAAGAATAAGCGTAAGAAGCGTCGGAATTTGACTTGAGAGACTGAAGCATTTTCTCCAAACAATCTTCACGCATTTCCACGTCGGAATCGCAAAAAAGCAAAAACTCGCCTTTTGATTCGCGAAATCCCCTATTTCTCGCCGCATTTGCCCCGCCGTGCTCCTGTCTAATAACCTTAATTGGAAATTTGAAATTGCCCCGATTCCATCGAGGACTCTCGACGTTGTCGGAGGAAATTGGAACTTCTTTATCTGAGCCGTCGTCTATAACAATAACTTCAAAATCTTTATCAGTTTGCTGCGCGATTGAATCAAGGCACTTTTTTAGAATCTTCGGCTTTTGATTGTAAATCGGAACAATAATGCTAATCATACATTCAAATTTTTAATTTTTATTGAATTTTTAATTTAAAATTTCAAAACGGTTTTAAACGAATTAAGAGAATAAAAATTGTTTAAAAATTATAAATTATAAATTAAAAATTCTTTTATCTTAGATATTTGTTTTGCGGCACCAAATTCTTGGGCCACTCTTTCTTTTGCCTTCCTTCCCATCTTCTTTCTCAACTCATCGTCTTTTAATAATTTTACAATCGCTCCCGCAATTTCATCTACGTTTCCGCCGTCAACCAAAATTCCCGTTTTGCCGTCTAAAACTGCCTCGCTAACGCCGCCGGAATTCCCCGCCACCGACGGCTTGCCGAAATAAGCCGCTTCCAAATAAACAATGCCAAAGCCTTCAGTGTCGCCATTTATTTCCCTGGTCGGCAAAGCAAATAAGTCGCACAAATTATAAAACGCCCATTTTTGCTTTTCGCTTATTTCGCCGACAAAAATTATGCCTGAATTACCACCAGCTGATTTTCTCAAAAATTCCTCCTCGGGACCTTTTCCAGCGATTATGAGGACGGCGTCAGGAATCGCTTCTTTGATTTTTGGAAACGCCAAAATCAATTTGTCAAAACCCTTTCTTCTTATCAGACGACCGAGTGAAAAAATAATGGGGGTCCGACTCTCTACAAACTTGTAGGGAGTCGGACTCCCTAAAGTTGGATAAACAACCGCGATTCCAAGTTTTGAATCTAATTTTTTAACTTCATTCTCAAGATGCCGGCTGTTGCAGACGACAAATTTTGCGTTTCTTAAAATTTTTCTCAACCAAAATTTTTTCCAAAAATTTCTTTTTGCCAAATTAAAATCAAGGCCGTGCAAAAAAACAAAATAAGGGATTTTAAAAAACCATTTTAAAACCAGCGCCGCGTAACCCAGCGGCAAAACGTCGTTTACGGCCAAAATCTCCGCCCGCTCCTTATCGAAAATCCATTTTATAACAAGCGCGGACGGTAAAACGCGAGGCCAAAAAAAACGAAATAATAACGATTTTCGATAAACTTTAAAACTTTGCGCCGAATCAAAGCCAAGGTCATTGTCTTGCGGCGAAGTGACCACAATGATATTTTCACTAAAAAATTCGGCGATATTTAATAGATATTGCCCGACTCCACCAAGACGTGGAAGGAAATCAAGAGTAATTAACAAGACTTTCTTCATGCTTGTAGAGGCCATAAAACGCCATAACTACGCCAATTTACGCCAAAAATAACTATTCAAGGTCTTGGTCATTAGGGCTGGCGTTTCTTGGCGTTATGATGGCGTAAAACTGGCAGTGTCCCTTTTCCAAAACATGTTCCAAAAATATTTTATATCATCAAAAGTCAAAACGTTAAAAAGGCACAAAAACACAAAATCCAATATTATCCCCAAACCTATCAATGTGTACCACGGCAAAACCGCCTCAAAAAAGTTGACCGCAAACGCCATCAGCGCAGCGGCCGCGGATATTTTGAAAAACGACCACAATAAATTTGCGACATTGTATTTTACGGTTTTCCTCGCCAAAATCATGCCGGACAAAAACAAAATAATGTAAGTCGCCAGCGCCACAGAAGCCGCGCCAATCATTGAATATCTTGGAATAACGATTAAATTTGCGACCAAATTAAACAACATCGCAAATCCCAAACAGACAGTCTGTAAATGTTGTCTGTTGCAGGCGTTAAGGACAGACCCGACCGGAAAATCCAAAAAAGCGAAAAACAAACTGATAGTCATTATTTGAAGCGGGATAATCGACGGATCATAAGCCGAACCGAACAAAGCAACAACGATTTTGTCGGCTAAAACAATGGTGCCGAAAGTAAGCGGCAAAGCGATTATCGCGAGATACACAAGCGCTTTTTCAAAGGTCTGCTGAAGACGGCCGGAAGAACAGTTGTAATAATAACTCATCGCCGGATAAACCGCGGCGACCATGGCCATGGGAATGAACTGGAACGAAAAGGTGAGTTTTATCGGAATGCTGTACCACCCTGCCACTGCCTCGCCTTGCAAATACGAAAGCAAAACTATGTCGATGTAAGAATAAACTTTGGCGAAAACGCCGGCCAAAGCGAACTGAAACGCAATTTTAAATAGATACGGAAAAATTTGCCTGCTTATTTTCGGAAAAAGCGTTATGCCGTATCTGAATTTCAAGGCGGAATAAGAAATGGCGATATTTAAAATGCTGGCGGCGCCCGCGGCTAAAAACAAATAAGCCGGATGGAACTTAAAGATTAAAATAATGCCGCCGATGGAAAGAGAAATAAGTTGGGAAACAATGATGCCGAACGCCTCGAATTTCAAATTAAATTGGGCGCGCAAAGCTCCGTAAAGCGTCAAGTGAACCGAGTCCAAAATCATTACGAGGGCGGCCAGATAAACGAAAAGTTTGGCATGCGTAGAATATCCCATCAGATTAATGACGGCAAAAATGATGGCAAAAGAGACCAAACTTAAAAAAATTTTGACTCCCAAAACGGTGTCAAACATCTCTTTTAATTTTTCTCGCGCTCTCGACGACTCCCTTACCGCCACCGAGGTCAAACCGAAATCAACTAATATGGAAAACAAAAGCGCGAAAGACAAAGCGAAAGAATAACGGCCGGTAATCTCCACTCCCAAAGACCTGGCGATGAGCGTAAAATAAATAAAAGCCAGAATTCTCTGGGCGACCATGGCGACGGTGAGATACATTGTGTTTCGAACGACACTCATAGAAGCCATTAAACGCCAAACTACGCCACAAGACGCCAAAAAATGGCGTAAATTGGCGTAGTGATAGCGTAAAATGGCGATTTAATTATCTCATTTTTCCCTCATTTTGGCAATTCATCCTCCCAAATTTTTTCTTGGCAAAAACTTGGGAGGATAAAAAACGCCGCATTTTATTGCGACGTTTTTTGGTTGTTATTTTTATCTCTTCACCCACTGCGGGGCCCTTCTTGCTCTTTTGAGACCGTATTTCTTCCTTTCCTTGACTCTCGGGTCTCTGGTTAAAAATCCGTGCTTTTTTAAAGCGCGCCTGAACACCGGGTTAAGTTTCAAGAGCGCCCTTGAAATGCCGAGCCGCGCCGCTTCGGCCTGACTGTGCGCTCCGCCGCCCGAAATAACGCATTTTGCGTTTAATTTGTCCTTTTGCCCCACGGCCAAAAGCGGCGCCACCACTTCTTCGTATAACGGATTCCAGGGAAAATACTGCTTGACATCGCGGCCATTAACAATTATTTCGTCGTTGCCGTTTTTGAGCAATTGAACTTTGGCAACCGCGCTTTTCCTTCTGCCGACGGCGAAATAATAAACCCCACCGCCTTTTCGCGGAATTTTAGACTCCGCGAGACAGGTTTGAATTTTTGAACCTCGCTCTACTCCTGATTTATCAATGGTTTTAGAAAAGGCGGGGGGGTAAATCGTTTTCTCGGGTTTAACGGGCTCCTTTTTCTTGGGCGCTTTGGCTTTATTTTCGGCAACCGCCTTTCTCCGACGCAAAAGGTCGGGGTCAGCCTTGGGCTGATTAACGGGCTTCTTTTCTTTAGTTTTCTTTATAATTTTCATCATAATTAAATCTCTATAATTAAATTCTTCATCCGTTCTTTCAACAACCTGTTTTTGGGCAGCATTCCCGCAACGGCTCTTTTCAGCACTTCCTCCGGCTTTTTGGCGAAAACGCCGCTCATTTTGGTCGCTTTCAAATGGCCCAAATAGCCGGTGTGCCGTTTGTAAACCTTGTTTTCCAATTTTTTGCCCGTGAATTTGACTTTTGAAACGTTTTTCACCCGAACTTTGACGTCTGCCGCGCGATTGGGGATGTACGACGGCGAATTTTTGCCTTGCAAAATCAAGGCGACCTTGCTGGCCAATCTGCCCAAGGGTTGGTTTTTCGCGTCTAGTGTGATAATTTTTTGTTTCATAAAATTATACCAACTCAATCACAACCATCTTCGCCGCATCCCCCTGTCGTTGGCCCAATTTGATAATTCTGGTGTAACCACCCTTGCGTTCTTTGTAGCGCGGACCCAGAACTTCAAGAATTTTCTTGACCGGATTTTCAAAATAGAAAAATTTTAAAAGTTTCCTTCGGTTGTTCAGATTGTTTTCCTTGCCCAGACTAATCATTTTTTCAACGTAGGGCTTCACAAACTTTGCCTTAGCTTCGGTTGTTTTAATTTTTTCGTATAAAACAATTTCGGCGGCCAAATTTCTAACGAGCGCCGTTCGCGACGCTTTTCCCCTGCCTAAAATTTTTCCTCTCTTCTGATGCCTCATACCCAGTATATCAACCTTGATGTCAAAGATTCATTTTAAGATAAACGGTTGTTTTAACATCAAAAAGTTGATTTGGATTAAAACGTAACAATTATTTTTAAATTTGATTTAACGCCTCAATAATGCTTATTTTGAAACTTTGGCTGGCAAAAGTCACAATTAGCCAATAAGACCCTTTGCTATCAAGGTTGTATTACTGGGCATATTTATAGGCTACTTCTTCTTTTTTGCCTCTTTTTTAACTTTCTTAGCCTTCTTTTCTTTTACTTCTTTCTTTCTCGCTTTTTTTTGCTTTGCCTCTTTTTTGGCTCTTGCCGCTTCCAATTTCGCCTTTTCTTCTTCAAATTTGGGGACAAGGCTTTCAGATATTAAATTATAATGGTCCAAAAGGATTTTAACGCTCTGAACGAGAGCGTCGATCGGCATAATAGAGCCGTCGGTTTCAATCGACAAAGTTAATTTGTCGTAATTGGTAATCTGCCCTAAACGAACCGGCTCGATTTTAAAACCGACATTTCTTACCGGATTATAAAGCGCGTCAATGGCAATGACGCCGATTTCCGCGCCGGTTTTTTCCCTTTCCTCGGTCGGCACGTAGCTGCGGCCGCGATTTACGAAAATTTCCATTTCAAGTTCCGCGTTTTTGTCAGTTAAGGCGGCAATGTGCAAATCGGGATTTACGATTTCAACCTCAGGCGGAACGACGATGTCCTTCGCCGCAACTTCGCCAATGCCTTTGGCCGAGAGTTTCAAACGCAGCGGCTCGTCGGTATAAATCCTCAAACGCAAAAGTTTTAAATTCAAAATTATTTCCAAAACATCTTCTTTAACATTGGGAATTATTGAAAATTCGTGCTGAACTCCTCTTATTTTCACAGCCGTTACCGCTGCGCCCGGAAGTGACGAAAGCAGGACGCGGCGCAAAGAGTTGCCGACCACAGTGCCGTAACCCGGATGGAATGGCTCAATGACAAGCACGCCCTCATTCGGCGTCTCGCCTTCTTTAATTTCTATTTTTGTAGGCAAGATAAGATTCTCCATAAATTTAGAAGCCACAAGACGCCATCACAACGCCATTGGACGCCAGAAATATGGCGTAAATTGGCGTAGTTATGGCATTTTAATGGCGACTATCTAGAATAATACTCAATGATTAATTTCGGCTCAAAACCTTGTTTGAGTTCTTCCCCTTCCGGCAGGCCCGCCACTTTGCCCTTAAATGTTTCCGGCTCCAAACTAAGCCATGAGGGCGTCTGGTGTTTGGCTAAGGACGGCCCAATCGTTTCCTTAAAAAATCTTTTTTCCCGGCTGACCGGTTTCAATTCAATGGCGTCGCCGGGTTTAACCGAATAAGACGGTATATTAACCTTGCGGCCGTTAACTTTGAAATGACCGTGGGTCACCAAGTTTCTCGCTTCGCGCCTGCATCGGGCGAAACCAAGCCTCAAAATGACGTTGTCCAATCTCAATTCCAATTTTCTTACGAGTTCGTGCATGGTGTCGCCTTTTTTAGCCACCGCTTTTCTAAAATAATTGCGGAGTTGCGCTTCCGAAATTCCGTAAAGCCTTTTCGCCTTTTGTTTTTCGCGAAGCTGAATGCCGTAGCCGGTCAACCTGCCCTTGCCTTCCGTTCCGTGCATTCCCGGCGGAAAATTCCGTTTGATTATGGGGCATTTAGGGCTCGAACATTTTTCGCCCTTTAAAAACAATTTCTGCCCTTCGCGTCTGCATAATTTGCATTGTGCGCCAAGTAATTTAGCCATATTTTTATTATAGAAGCCACTCAACGCCATCACCCCGGCATCAAAGCCCGACAAGGAGCCCACACCTTATAATGGTTTTCTCTCGGGACCCGCCTCCC
>DYHP01000007.1 GCA_020724105.1 Candidatus Methylomirabilis sp.
GCAATGATTGTTATCTTAATGTAGCCGCGAATGAGAATTAACTTAATATCAGTTCTCATTTTACGCAACCTAAAGGTTGCGGCTACATTGATTTTTTTAATGTAAATTGATTTAAAGTAGCCGCAGGCTTTAGTCTGCGTTATGTTCGGGAATCAACTATATCCCTAAGTTTATGGCAAAAATAAAAAGCGACCTCAACACTTCGGTCGGGGCAGGCAGGCATCCCAAAGTTTTCTCCCAATACCACGAACTCGTGAATTTCCGCGACACGTGGAGGATTTTTAAAATTATGGCCGAGTTTGTGGAGGGTTACCAATTTTTGTCAAAGCTTAAAGGCGAGGTGACTTTCTTCGGCTCGGCGCGCACCAAGCCGAGAAGCAGGTATTACGAAGCAGCGCGCAAACTTGCTTTTATGCTCGGCAAAAACAAGCACACAATAATCACCGGCGGCGGCCCGGGCATTATGGAGGCGGCAAACAGAGGCGCCAAAGAAGCGGCCGCCGAATCAGTCGGGCTTAACATTCAATTGCCCGCGGAGCAGATTTTGAATAAATACGTAACCAAATCGCGCGGTTTTCATTATTTTTTCACCCGCAAAGTGATGCTGACTGCGCCTTCGCAGGCGTTTGTCCTGTTTCCCGGCGGCTTCGGGACCTTGGACGAATTTTTGGAAGTGGTTGATTACATTGAACTCAATAAAATGGAAAAAATTCCAGTAGTTTTATATGATAGCGAATTTTGGAGTCCGTTGGTGAAATTTCTGAAAGAATACGCTTGCGAAAAAATTGGCGCTTTGTCGCCCGAAACGCTCAAACTTTTTACCGTGGTTGATGACATTAAAGACGCTTTTGATTTAATTAAAACGACCAAGGAAAGGCCTTATTTCAGCGATTTGTCGCCATCGCAATTTGCCGCGGGCGAGGCGGCGAATTGGAGAATTTTCAGGATTATGGCCGAACTTGTTGAGGGTTTTGAGTTTGTTGCCGAACTTAAAAAAGATATCACCATTTTGGGCACCAAAAGCATTGGCGCGGGGACGAAGTATTATGAGATGGCTTACGAACTCGCCAAAAAATTGGGCAAAGATAAGCACGAAATAATCACCGGCGGCGGCCCGGGCATTATGGAAGCGGCGAATAAGGGGGCGCGCGAAGTCGGGGCGTCATCAATAGGTTTGAATCTTCGTTATGACCACCAAATCCGCATCAATCCTTATGTGGACAAATCCATCAGTTTCTTTTTTCCGTTTGTCAGAAAATTAATCGTTACCGCGCCGTCGCTCGCTTTTGTCATTTTCCCCGGGGGCTTGGGCACTTTGCATCAGGCGTTTGAAATTTTAACCCTGGTCCAAACCAAGAAAACCGGCAAAATGCCTCTAATATTTGTCGGCTCTGAATTTTGGAAGGATTTGGACAAATTCATTAGGACGAGTTTGCGCGACAAGTATAAAACAATTTCCCGGGAAGACGTGAATTATTACAAAATCGTTGATAATGTCGACGAGGTTTGCAGAATCATCAAAGAATGTCCGAGAAAAGAGTTTTAAAAATACTACGAAATTCGCGAAAGTACGAAAGACACCCTTACGAGCGTCAATCCAAACGGAATAGCATCCGTAAGGATGCGCTAAAAATTTCGCCACCGCCAAGGCGGGGGCCGTTCGCGGCGCAATTTCGATATTTTTCGTAATTCCGTAGTAAAACGCGAAGCGTTTAAGTTATCCACAGAAATGGAGTAGCGCGTCCCATTTTCTTTGTTTTTTTGATATAATATATACATTATGAATTTTTTGAGCGGAATCTTCAAAGGCAAGGCGAAGAGTTTTTTAGGCGTGGATTTGGGCGGCGGCGGCATTAAAGTTGTTGAATTGGGGTCAAAAAACGGCAAAGCGAAACTCTTGACTTACGGCTACTCCGACAAATATTTTGACGACAGCAAGGGCGATTATTTAGACAACCCAAAAATCCCCGCGCTCTTGGCCGATATTTGCAAAAAGGCGAAAATCGTCTCGCGCGAGGCAATAACCGCTCTGCCGCTTCATAAAGTCGTTACTTCCATCATCGCCGTTTCCGCGGTTCCGGACGCCATGCTTAAGACGGCGGTTGAAGTTGAAGCGGCGAAATTTATTGATTACCCGGTTGCGGACGCTGTTATAGATTTCAAAATTCTTAAGGAAGAGGAAAGGGCGGCGGCGCCCCCACCTTCGCCTGACGGCTTGGGCGGAACAGCGGGCCGAGCCCCGAGGGACTCCGACTTGAAGTCAGAGCCAACGGGACGAGCAAAACTTAAGGTGAAAAAGATTTTAGTCACTGTCACGCGCAAAGATTTGATTAAAAAATACCTTGATATTTTTAAAAATGCCGGCCTGGTTTTAAAAACTTTGGAAACAGAGTCGTTTGCCCTTTCACGTTCCTTGGTCGGCAAGGACAAGTCGTCGGTTTGCATTATCGATATTGGCGCTTACAGAACGAGCGTTGTTGTGGTTGATTCTTCGATTCCGGTTTTAGGCCGTAGCGCGGGCGTCGGCGGAATCAATTTAACCCAGACTGTTTCTAAAATTATGGGCCTTGACATTAAAGCCGCCGAGGAGGCGAAAAAAGATTTAAGTCTGCCTACGGCAGATCTTTATGACAAATCGAGCGACTTGGGCGAGAACCTCCCCCAGCCGGTAAAAGATTTATTGGCTCCGGTTACAAGCGAAGCGCGTTATCTATTCAATTTGTTCGGCAAAGACGAAAATAAGACGATAGAAAAGATAATTTTGACCGGCGGTTCTTCATTTTTCCCAAATTTGACCGATTACTTTATCAGGGAATTGGGGATCAGAACTTTTTTGGGAGACCCTTGGGCGAGGATTTTATACCATGAAAGTTTAAAAGATATTTTGGATAATTTGGGTCCGAGATTTTCCGTCGCCACAGGTTTGGCGATGAGGGAGATAGAGTAAAAATCCGATTTAAACAATATGAAGGGAGGTGAGAAAACATGAATAAAAAAGGTTTTACTCTGATTGAGTTATTGGTTGTTATCGCCATTATCGGTTTGCTTTCAACTATTGCCGTTGTCGCTTTAAACAGCGCAAGAACAAAATCGCGCGACGCCAAGCGCGTTGCCGACGTTAAGCAGATTCAAACCGCGTTGGAATTGGCCTTTTCCGAAACCAACGGTTATCCGGCGGTTGCGACCAGCACTGTTTTGGGAGTTACAGGCGCAAAAGTACTTTGCAATAATAGCAATGTAGCCGTGTTTCAAGACACCGTCACTGGTTGTACTACCACTTTTATGCCGTTGATTCCTCTTGCTCCAACTCCGCCAACCGGTAACAGTTATACGTATACAGGCACCGCTTCAACTTATGAGATAAAGTTTACTCTTGAAGGAGCCGTTGGTTCATTGGCTGCCGGCGTGGTTTTAGCCACGCCATCAGGCATGGTCAATCAATAAACTGAAATTTTGATGAGTCATCAAAATTTTTGTGGAATCACTCCATAAAAATAAACGTTTGGGGGCGCCCCGACTTCTTGTCCCGTCGAATGACAGGGAAAGTCGGGGCGCCCTTCTTTTATAAAAGCCGCAGAAGTGGTAAAATGTGTATAGATATGACCGGGATTTTTTTGATTATATTTTTCGGTATTTTAGGCGCGGTTTTCGGCAGTTTTTTTAATTGCGTTATAAACGCCGAACAACGCCGAACCCCGACAAGTCGGGGTGTCCCGACGGCGCCGTCGGGACAATCGCTGAACAACGCGGAAGTTGGATATAAGTTAGATTTTTTGTTTCGACGATCCGTGTGTCCGGAATGCGGGCATAAATTGAATGTTTTGGCTTTAATTCCGATTTTTAGTTTTGTCTTCTTGCGCGGCAAATGTCGTTCCTGCCGTCAAAAAATTTCGCTGCAATATCCAATAATAGAAGCCGTAAGCGCTTTTCTATTCGTTTTCGTATTTTGGTACCACTCAATTCCCAATTCCCAATTTCCAATTTCCAATCAAATCCCAATTTCCAATTATTTAATTTTAATTAAAGACTTAATTTTTGTCTCGGTTTTGCTTTTGCTTTTTGTTTTTGATTTGAAATACGGCATTATCCCCGACAGAATTTCCATTCCGGCAATAATTATTGCCATTATTTTCGGCACAATTTCGGCGCTGTCAACAGTCAATAGTCAAGGATTAATGGTAAAGTTATTTTTGGCGATTTTTATCGGCGCTGGATTTTTCTTTTTGCAACACACAATTTCAAAAGGCAAATGGGTTGGGGGAGGGGACATTCGTTTGGGCGCTTTGATGGGCGCCATGCTTTCGTGGCCGAATGTTTTAATCGCTTTGTTTTTAGCGTATGTCGCCGGCGCGGTTTACGGAATTATCGCTTTGATTTTAAAGAAGAAAACTTTGAAAAGCGCGATTCCTTTCGGGACATTTTTGACCGCATCCACATTTGTTATTTTATTTACCCGATTTTTAAACATTTAAAATTAAAAATTTGGGTTTAAATAAAAATTAAGAATTAAAAATTAAAAATTGAGAAACATGACTCGACAAGACGCAAAAGAGAGAATAGAGAAGTTGAAACGAGAAATCAATCATCATCGCTACTTATATCATGTCTTGGATCGGCAGGAAATTTCCGACGCGGCTTTGGATTCGTTAAAACACGAACTTTATAAATTGGAACAGCAATTTCCCGAATTTATAACGCCGGATTCGCCGACGCAAAGAGTCGGCGGCAAACCGCTTGATGAATTTAAGAAAGTCCGCCACAAAACGCCGATGCTTTCAATAGAAGATATTTTTTCTCTCGATGAATTTAACGATTGGCAGGACCGAAATCAAAAAATTGTTCCGAGCGCCAAGTTCGATTATTACGCCGAAATTAAAATGGACGGCTTGGCGGTATCTTTGATTTATCGCGGCGGATTTTTTGTTTTGGGCTCAACCCGCGGCGACGGCGTAATCGGCGAAGACGCCACGCAAAATTTAAAAACAATCGATGCTATTCCGCTCAATCTTCGCGAGCCGACCGAGGCGGAGGTCAAAAATTTCTTAAAAAAATACGGCGAGGGTATTGATAAAAATAAATTTGAAAGCAAAATCAAAAATTTGAAAGGCGAGATAGAAATTCGGGGCGAGGTGTTTATGACCAAGCGTGTTTTTGACGAATTAAACAGAGAACAGGAAAGAAAGGGGGAGCCGAAATTCGCCAACCCTCGCAATGCCGCCGCCGGGAGCGTCAGGCAGCTTGACAGCAAAATCACCGCTTCGCGCAAATTGGATTTTTTTGGCTATGCCCTGATGACCGATTTTGGCCAAAGCACCCACGAGCAGGCGCATAAAATTTTAAAACTTTTGGGCGTTAAGACAAATCCCTTAAATGGGCGCTGCCGCGCGCCGGCAGAGGTTGAAAAATACCATGAGGAAATTTATAAAAAAAGGCCGAAACTTCCTTACTGGACCGACGGCGTGGTCTTGGTTGTAAATGACAATAAAACATTTGACAGGTTGGGCGTTGTCGGTAAAACGCCGCGCGGCATTGTTGCCTATAAATTTCCGGCTGAACAGGCCACAACAATTGTCAGGGAAGTGAAGTGGCAGGTTGGGAGAACCGGCGCCATTACGCCGGTGGCGATAATGGACCCTGTTTTAATCGGCGGAACGACCGTCCAGCACGCCACGCTTCATAATCTTGATGAAATCAGGCGGCTTGGCCTTAAAATCGGCGATACAGTGATTTTGGAAAAAGCCGGCGATGTTATTACGAAAGGTGTGAAAATTTTGCCGCATTAGCGCTCCAAAAACGCCAAAGAAATCAATCTGCCCAAAAAATGTCCGGTTTGCGGGGGAGCGCTTGAAAGAAGAGAAATTATTTCAGGAAAAAGAGGGATTGCCGCGCCGACATCTGTTCGGTTTCGGGAATCTAGCGGATTCCCGAAACCGAACAGCCCTTCAGGCGAAACCGGGAAATCCGTCGCCCTTTATTGCACCAGTAAAAATTGTTTTGCCCGCGAAAAAGAAAAAATCATCCATTTTGTTTCAAGAAAAGCGTTTGATATCGATGGTTTGGGAGAAAAAATCGTGGAACAATTGATGAATGAAGGCCTTGTATCAAAACCATCCGATATTTTTATCTTGACTCGCGACGAATTGAAAGAGATGGAAAGATTTGCCGAAAAGTCGGCCGGCAATTTGGTTGTCGCAATAGAAAAAAGCAAGACAATTCCGCTTCATCGTTTTATTTACGCTTTGGGCATTCTTCACGTGGGCGAGGAAACGGCAATTGATTTGGCAAATCACTACGGTTCTATTAAAAAAATTACGGAAGCGAGTTTGGAAAATTTGCAAGATATCCCGAATATCGGCAATGTGGCGGGGAAAAGCGTTTACGATTATTTTCAGGAAGAGCGAAATAAAAAATTAATTCAAGAATTACTGGAACGCGGAGTCAAGATTCAGGGTCAAGGGTTAAGGATTAAAAGTCAAAAGTTGGAAGGATTGACTTTTGTCTTGACCGGCGAACTTGAATCAATGTCTCGCGATGAGGCGAAAGAAAAAATCCGCGCTCTTGGCGGCGATATTTCCTCGTCAGTTTCCAAAAAAACTTCTTATGTCGTCGCAGGCAAAGAACCCGGGTCAAAACACGAAAAAGCGAAGAAGTTGGGAGTGAAAATAATGCGCGAAAAAGAATTTTTGGAGATGATAAAGGAATAACGCACGAAAGTGCGCTATTCCTTGATATTTTTTAAATAAAAAACCCGCTCCGACTTAAAGTCGGAGCGGGTTTAAATTTTATTTTTTTATATCGCATTTTCTCTCTTAAGATTTTATCACTCTATATTTATTTGTCAAGCAAGAAAGTATTTAGTATAATGGAAATGATGCAAAATTATTTTTCCGCGTGAATCCGCCTTGTCCCGATGAAATCGAGGATCCTCGACAGAGTCGGGGCCATCCGCGGTTATCTGCTTCTACACATTATGGAATTGACAGGAAAGGAAGTGGAACATATCGCCGATTTGGCGAGGATAGAAATTTCCGAAAAAGACAAGGAGAAATTCCAGGAACAACTCTCCTCGATTTTGGATTACGTCAACAAATTAAATGAGGTTGACACCAAAGGCGTTGAGCCGATAGCCCATATCACCGGGCTTTTTAATATTATGCGGGAAGACGAAATTAAACCCCAATCTGAAGAAACGATGAAAAAATTGGTAGAAAGCGCGCCGGAGCATGAAAATAATTTAGTGAAGACGCTTGGTGTTTTTGAATAGGTGTGTACGAACTCGCGAATTTGGCTACGAATTTCACGAAAATTTTCACCCCCACCCAATCCTTCCCCCTCCTCGACAAGTCGGGGAGGAACGGAGGGGGAGGTTTCGTGAAATTCGTAGCCCAGTTCGTAGTTTAGTAGACTAAAGTTTCTTTAGATTTCTTATGGAACTAAATCAGTTGACAATCAAAGAGTGTCATAAAGGACTTGTCAGCAAAGATTTCTCGTCCGAGGAACTGACCAAGGCGTGTTTTAAGGAAATTAAAAAGCAGGACAAAAAAATCCGCGCCTTTTTGAGTTTAAACGAAGACGGCGCGCTGACGCAGGCGAAAGAGGTTGATAAAAAAATAAAAAATGGCGGGAAAATCGGCATTTTGGAAGGCGTTCCGGCGGCGATTAAGGACAACATACTTATTAAAGGATTGAATTGCACGGCGGGCTCGAAAATTTTGGAAAATTATATCGCGACTTACGACGCTACGGTTATAAAAAAATTAAAAAGCGCGGGAGCGGTGATTTTGGGTAAAACAAATATGGATGAATTTGCCATGGGCTCATCAACGGAAAATTCGGCATACGGCGCAACAAAAAATCCTCATAATTTAAAAAAGGTTCCCGGCGGTTCGTCAGGCGGTTCGGCGGCGGCCGTGGCGGCGACTATGTGCGTTTACGCTTTGGGCTCTGACACCGGCGGCAGCATTCGCCAGCCCGCCTCGCTTTGCGGCGTTTGCGGTTTTAAGCCGTCTTACGGCACTGTTTCGCGCTATGGCCTTATCGCTATGGCCTCCAGTTTGGACCAAATCGGGCCTTTTGCTAAAAATGTTTCTGATTTAAAATGCGTTTTTGAAGCAATTTCCGGCGCGGATGAAAAAGACGCGACTTCTATTCAAAAAAGGGGGGTCCGACTCCCCAAAGTTGAGAGTCCGACTCCCAAAAGTTTCAAAGGTCTGAAAATCGGCGTGCCGAAAGAATATTTTATAGAAGGCATGGAGGAGAGTGTGAAGAAAAAAGTGGAAGAGGCGATAGCGAAAATGAAAAAAGCCGGCGCGGAAATTATTGACGTAAGTTTGCTCGACCCGTCTTACGGATTGGCGGTTTATTACACCATTATGCCAGCAGAGGTGAGCGCCAATTTGGCGCGGTTTGACGGGATTCGTTACGGTTACTCCGTAGTCCAACCCCCACATTCTCCCCCTATTCCGACCGAGTCGTCGAAACAAGGGGAGATAGAGGGGGCCAAAAATCTACTCGATGTTTATAAAAAATCGCGCACCGAGGGTTTTGGCAAAGAAACGATTCGCAGAATAATGCTCGGCACTTACGTTTTGTCAGCTGGCTATTACGACGCTTATTACAAGCAGGCGCAGAAAGTCCGCGCTTTGATTCGCGACGATTTTCGCAGGGTTTTTGAAAAAGTAAATTATTTGGTTACGCCGACTTCTCCGTCGGTCGCTTGGGCTCTCGGCGCCAAATTCGAAGATCCGCTCACAATGTATCTTTCCGATATTTATACCGTCACGGCGAATGTCGCGGGGCTTGCCGGCGTTTCAATCCCTTGCGGGGAAAGCCGAGGCCTGCCCGTTGGTTTGCAGATAATGGGGAACCAACATGATGATTACGGAGTGTTGGGTGTAGCAGAGTTGTGTGAAAAAATTATTTAATTTCATTAAAATCATCCAAATAATCCGAATGTATCCGAATGCTCCAAATGTTTTAATCTAAACGAGTTCGGAGTATTCGGATAAATTTGTAGGTTAGGATGATTTAATGTTTAAAGATATGATTCAAATGACTAAAATTTCAGGTTCAAAACAGCAATATTTTTTAACCAAAAAGCAGCGTTCCACCATCAAGGGCTCTGACCAGCCCCGCGTTCCCGATTGGTGGGAGAGGGAAATTAAGGCCAAAAGAGGAACAATGTTTGTTTGCCAAAAATGCGGCGCGGTTTACCTGAAAAAACATTGGTACACAAGCCCGCGGGTTTCCGAGTTTTTGAAAAAGCAAAAAAATATAAAGTATTCCATTTGCGGCGAATGCGCTTTAAAACCCTTGAGCAGCCGAGGGGCGTATCTTTACGAAGGCGAGGTCAATCTGCTGAATTTGGGAAATGACAAAAATGAAATTTTGAGATTAGCTAAAAACGTGGCGGCCCGGGCGTTAAAACGCGACCCGGAAGACCAGGTTTTGAAAATCGAAGACAAAAAAGATTCCTTGCGGATTTTGACTTCGGAAAATCAATTGGCGATTTCCATCGGCAAACAAGTGGCGCAGGCGTTCAAGGGCGGAGTTTTAAAAATCCAATTTTCTCATCAGGAAGAAGTGGTAAGAGTGGAGTGGAGGCATAAGTAAAACCAAAAACCAAAGACCAAAAACCAAAAATAATTTTTGATTTTTGATTTTTAATTTTTGATTTTTTATGATTATTGAAATTAATCTCGAGAAGTGGCAGTGGATTTTTTATGTTGCGGCGGTTGCTGTGGGGATTTTTTTAATTTGGTTTATTTACAAAAGAATCAGACATTTTTTGCGGGGTATGAGATGGTCGTCGGAGGAAAAGGGCGAAATCCAAAAACGGTGGTCTTCCGTAAAGAGTTTAATTGATTCGGGAACAGAGACCGGTTTTAGAGTGGCGATTTTGGAAGCTGACAAATTGCTTGATTTCGCCTTAAAACAGCGTTTTATGCCGGGCGAAACCTTGGCCGAGCGGTTGAAATACGCTGTTTATAAATATCCGAACTTGCGGAGGGTCTGGTGGGCGCATAAAATGCGTAATGATTTGGTGCATGAATCAACTTTCGCCGTGTCCGAAAATTTGGCGAAGAGAGTGGTTGGGGAATACGAAAGGGCGCTGAAAGAATTAGGAGCATTATAAAACCAAAGACCAAAGACCAAAAAACTATCTTCCAATTTTTAATTTTTAATTTAAAATTTTTAAACAATTTTTATTTACTTAATTTTTCAACATTCAATAAAAATTTAAAATTAAAAATTTAAAATTTTTTTTTGGTATTTGGTTTTTAATTTTTGGTTTATGAAGGTTATTTTATCCGGTGGAGGAACACTTGGTTCAGTTTCTCCATTGCTGGCTGCGGCGGAAGAATTGAGGAAAAAAGATTCCTCGATTGAATTTTTGTGGCTTGGAACGAAAAACGGTCCTGAAAAGGAACTGGTTGAGGAATACAACATTCAATTCAAATCAATCGCCGCGGGAAAACTGCGGCGATATTTTAGTTTAGAACACATTTTGGATTTGTTTAAAATTATAATCGGTTTCTCGCAGTCATTTTTTATTTTAAAAAAATTTAAACCCGATGTTTTCGTTTCCGCCGGCGCATTTGTTTCGCTGCCCGCGGCAATGGCGGCGTTTATTTTAAAAATTCCGATTTTAATCCACCAACAGGATGCCGTTGCCGGTCTGGCGAATAAATTGATGTCAGCGTTGGCAAAAAAAATCACCGTTTCGCTCGATATTTCGTTGCGGGATTTTTCTAAAGAAAAAACAGAACTTGTCGGTAATCCGGTTCGTCAATTTATTTTTGAAGGAGACGCAAACAGAATCAAGGAAAAGTTGGAATTGGAGGACGATTTGCCGCTAATGCTCGTAATGGGCGGGGGGACTGGGGCGATGGCGATAAATGAACTGGTTTTAAGAGCGTTGCCGGAACTTTTAAAATTCTGCCAGCTCATTCATTTAACTGGAAAAGGAAAAGGAATAGCGCATGAAAATGCGCGTGACACCCTTACTGGTGTCAATCCCGATGGAATAGCATCCGTAAGGATGCGCTACCATCCAGTAGAATTTGCCACATCCGAAGTGGCTGATTTTTACGCCGCGGCGGATTTGGTTGTTTCGCGCGCCGGAATGTCGGCGCTTTCCGAAATCTGCGCTTTGGGCAAACCGGCGATAATTATCCCGATTCCGAAGAGCCACCAGGAAAAAAACGCCGAATATTTCGCCTCGCGCGGCGCGGTTATAATTTTGAGACAAACACCCCGTGTTGTCATTCCGAACTTGGTTCGGGATCCACAGACCCTGAAACGAGTTCAGGGTGATAATTTTGCGGTCGAATTTATAAATCTCATCAAAGAACTCCTCTTCAACCAATCCGAACGGAAAAAATTATCTGAAAACGCAAAAAAAATAATGCCCCGCGACGCAGCACAAAAGATGGCGGAGATGATTCAATCTTTGACTGTTAATCCTTGACTATTGACATCGCCAAAATTAAATGAAAACTAATCCCCGCCCCGACGAGTCGGGGCGGGGAGGATGTCATTAGTCTGATAGTTCCAACTATCAGACTATTTATAAGATGCAGTCGTGTGTTATAAATAGTAAAATTTTGTAGTGCGAACCTTTAGGTTCGATATTGGCGCGGAATCCCATTATTCGATGGAACAGGTCTTTAGGTTCGCTATTATAGTAAAATTAGCGCGCGACGGTCCGCGTCGCAACACCCTCACGGGTGTCAATCCCAAAAATGGAATGCGCAAAGGAAAAGGAATAGCGCATGAAAATGCGCGTGACACTCTTACGAGTGTCAATCCAAACGGAATAGCATCCGTAAGGATGCGTTTAGACCCGCCCTGACTTGAAGTCGGGAGGTTGTGGATTGACAATTTTTTGAGTTTATGTTAAAAAATAATCAGCAGTTATTTAACAATTTTACAAAATTTTTACAGAAAATTTTTTGAAAGGAGGCTAAAGATGGAAAAGTTTAAAAAAGGAGACATAATCAAGTTTACTTTCAAAACAATGGAATACCCCGAGTTGATTCCTTCGGACCAATGTCTGGACACAGGTTTGAAAATTATTGGCAGAGGAGAGATTGTGTACGGACCGGACAGCTTTTCTTACTACGGAGTAAAGGTTATAGAGCCCGACTATTGGAAGGGAGACAATGATTTAGGAGGATTGTTGAACGGGCAAGACAGAGGAAAGGGATGTTTGCTTCATGAGAACGCAATGCTTTTTGAAAAGGCGGGCGATAAAAATTTAAATGAGTTGAAAAATAGAATCTGTTCAGTTTGCCATTCCAAAATGACGCAAGGCGCTTGGTTTGATTGGTACTGCATTAATAATGATTGTTCGACTAATCAGAAGAATAAATAAGTTTGTTTTTTCAGCGATTCTTTTAAGAGTCGCTTTTCTTGTCTAAGAGTAATTATTGTGTTATTATTATGACATACCTAGTTTTCAAAAACAAAAAAGTAAAAAAGTTTATTGAAAATCTTATTAAGAAAAATTCGTCTGAAGGCCCGGTAGCTCAGCTGGTAGAGCACCTGCCTTTTAAGCAGGGTGTCCTGGGTCCGAATCCCAGCCGGGTCACCAAAGGAATCCTCATCATTAAGTTGAGGGTTCTTTTTATATAAGAAAACCTCTCCGAGAATATCGGAGAGGTGAATTCGGTTAGCTCTTCAAAACGATCTTTACGAATTCTTCAAAGGTGAAACCTTCGGGAATATCGTTTAAGTAGAGGCAGAATTTGTCATTGTGGAGGAAAAGAGCGTTTTTGTCGTCGCAAAGACGCGGGAATTTTTCGCACAGCACTCTGGCCACCTTTTCCAGTTTTATTTTGGGACAAAGTTTCATGTTCAGATTGTTCACGCCGAATCTGTGGTAGGGCCGGCGGTGCGTGGGCAGGTAGTGGCCGATGATGAAAGGGAAAGCCTTTAAGTGATGGGTGATAAGGCTTCTGAAGTCGCCGCTGTCATACGGAATTTCATCCGCCAGCAAAGCCGAGACGCCGAAATCGGTTTTTGTCGCGATTTTGGTTTTCCCTGCGGCAAGACTGTTATGGAACCATTTGAGAAAGATTTCGGGTTCCTTTCGCTGTCCCAGATAAGAGTCGATTGTCATATCTATGTAGGCAATGATTTCCTCATCGGACCGTTTCGTTCTCCGGAGTTGAGCGATGCTTTTGGGCAGAGTGTAGAGAATTTGCGTCGAGCCGGGGTCTTGTTTGGACGGCTGAAACTCATCAGACCTCGTTTTGTCTTTTTCTTTGTCAATTGACTGGGCAAACCAGGCGAGTGTCCAGTCCTCGGGAGGCGGCGAAATGTTACGAGGTTTATAGAGTTGCTCGTCGATGTGTTCCATCATCAGAAGGGCGGAGCATTTGCCGTGTTTGGGGTGGCCTTTCGGAATTCCATGGTGGTCAAAATCACCCGTTGCCGGGTTATAAATGCCGCCGGTGTCAAGGTGGAAAATTCTGTCGTATTCGCCGTCTTTGTCCGCATATCTTTGCCCAGGCGGGATAAAGATGAGTTCAACCGGCATTCCTTGGAGCAAATTTCTTTTGCAAAGATTCTGGCAAATGCCAGCATCTGTGTCTGTGTGAAGAACGATTGCGATGCTCATTTTTGCCTCCTTTCCTCTTGTGAAAGTTCCATTCCTATCTCACCATAGATTGGGGATTTTGTCAAGGGTTTGGTATAATTAAAATTAGAAATTCGTTCCCCCGACTTAAAGTCGGGGTCACTGAAATTCGCTCCTCGTGGTCGCTGAAATTTGTCCCGATAAAATCGGGACGTAACTAGAAATTATCGCGAAGCAAATTTCGCGAGCCAAAGGCGAGCAAGTTACTAATTACGCGAGCGTAGCGAGTAAATTTCTAATCTATGGATTGGCACAATTTGGAAACAGAAGAGGTTTTTGAGCGGTTAAAATCGCGGAAAGAGGGGCTGGATTTCAAGGAGGCGGTTTTGCGGCGGAAAAAATACGGTCCAAACCGACTGCCCTCGCCGCCAAGGCTTACTGCTCTGCAGATTTTTTGGAATCAGCTTAAAAATCCGCTGATTTTAATTTTGTTTATAGGCGGCATGATCAGCTTGTTTTTAAGGGAGTATTTGGACGGCATCGTTATTTTTCTCGTCGTGATTATAAACAGCGTCATTGGTTTTGTGCAGGAATACAAAGCGGAGCGGGCGATTTCCGCTTTGCAAAAGATGGTTCCAATCAAGGCGAAAGTCGTCAGGGAGGGGAGGGAAGTTTTGGTGGATGCCGATGAAATTGTTCCCGGTGATATTGTTGTTTTGGACGAAGGCGACAGAGTGCCGTCCGACGCGAGGCTCCTCGAAGCCCATGATTTGCAAGTTAATGAGGCGCTTTTAACCGGCGAATCGTTTCCGAGCGAAAAAAATACCAAGACATTGCCGGTTGGCGCTGTTTTGGCGGAAAGGGAGAACATGGTTTACGGCGGAACCGTTGTTTTGAGAGGCAGGGGATTGGGGATCGTTGTTGAAATCGGCGAAAAGACAGAAGCCGGTAAAATCGCCTTGTCTTTAAAAACGGTCGAAGAAAAACCGACGCCGCTTCAAAGGGAACTGGGGCGCTTGACCGCGATGCTCTCCGTTTTGATTATTTTCATAACCGCCCTACTTTTTATTTTCGGAACGTTACAGGGGCGGCCGATAAAAGAGGTGTTTTTGGCTGCCATTGCCGTGGTGGTGGCAGCGATTCCTGGGGGCTTGTCGATTGCCGTGACAATAATTTTGGTTATCGGCATGAGAAGAATTTTAAAAGAAAACGCTCTTGTCCGGCGGATTATAGCGGCAGAAACCTTGGGCAGTGTATCAGTGGTCTCGATGGACAAGACCGGCACTCTCACCGAAGGATTGATGCACGTTACGGAAATTTGGACCCCTTCGCCAATTTTGAAATCGCTCCTCGCTAAATCAACTGATGAGTTGCCGAAACAAATTTCGGATGATGAGAATCATTCATTGTTGAAATTCGCAGGGGGGCAAGCAATTTTTGACGATAGCGGAGGAAAAATTTTCGCTTTGGAAATCGGCGTCCTTTGCAACAACGCCGTTATTGAAATTTCGGAAGCCGATTCTTTGGGGCAGAAAATGCTGGGCGATCCGCTGGAAATCGCTTTGCTTCGGGCAGGAATGAATCTCGGGCTGGACAGGGATTTGCTCGCCAAAAACTTGCCCCGCTTGGACGAAATCCCGTTTTCATCGGAAAGAAAGTATATGGCGACGCTTCACAGGTTGTCCGCCGGCGAAAATATTATTTTTATTAAAGGAGCTCCGGAGAAAATATTGAAATTTGCCGTCGAATTCAGATGCGACAGCTCAAGCAAACGTTTGGAAGACGAAGACAAAAAGATAATTTTTAAAAAAATAGACGAGTTTGCCGAAAAAGGCGAAAGAATCATCGCGCTTGCTTATAAAAACATTGAGTCGTCGGAAATTAAAATGTTAAATCATGACGAAGAGGCGCTTTTTGGCGCTACTTTTGTCGGATTTATTTCTTTCAAAGATCCGATAAGAAAAGGCATCAAAGAGGTTGTGCGCCAGGGTTTGAAAGCGGGCGTCCGCCCCATTATAATCACCGGCGATTATTTAAAGACCGCGGTTGCCTTATCTATGGAAGCGGGAATTAGGGCAGAAGAGGAAAATGTCATAGAGGGGCCGGAGTGTTTGAAGATGTCCGATAAAGAATTCGCGGATTGCGTGAAAAAAACAAATGTTTTTGCCAGAATTGAACCGAACGAAAAAATACGCATTGTGGACACTTTACAGAAAAACGGCGAAGTGGTGGCAATGGTGGGGGACGGGGTAAACGATGCGCCATCGCTTAAATCCGCTGACATTGGAATATCTTTGGGAACGGGAACCGACGTGACCAAAGAAACGGCCGACATGGTGCTTTTGGATAATAATTTCAAAACGATTATTTCCGCCATCAAACAGGGAAGATTGATTTTTGATAACATCAGAAAAGTCGTGGTTTACGCGCTGTCCGACGCTTTTTGCGAAATTATCCTTTTGGCTGGCTCCATTGTTTTTAACATGCCTTTGCCGTTTTTTCCGGCACAAATTTTGTGGGTCAATTTAGTTGAAGCCACTTTGCCCAATCTCGCTTTGTGTTTCGACAAGGCGGAGAAAGAATTATTGAAAGAAAAACCGAGAAAAAAAGGCGAGCCGATTTTAAGAGCAGAGATGAAAATGATGATTTTTGTCGTCGGCATTGTAACCGACATTTTGCTTTTTGGACTATTTTATTATTTTTGGAAAACGACCGATGATTTAAAATACGCGCGAACCATGGTTTTCGCGGGGCTCGCAATCGCTACCTTGTTTTACGTTTTCGCCATCCGCACCCTGCGCCAGCCGATTTGGAAAAGGAACCCGTTTAGTAATATTTATTTAACCGGCGCGGTGGCAATCGGATTTTTGTTTATGGTTTTGGCGCTTTATCTCCCGCCGTTGCAGTACTTGCTGCGAACCATTCCTTTAACAATTTATGACTGGCTGATATTGGTGTCCTTTGGTTTGCTGAACGTTGTCTTAATTGAATTGGTAAAATCCATCTTCACATTCATCAAACTCCGTCGCCAAAACCCGAAGAAAATTTTGCCATAAGTGTATTTCTGTTTCTCGGAAACGGCTTCGCCTTCCTCTGTTTTATATTGAATCATTTTAGTAGGGTTTGGCGAGGGGTTGTTACTGCTAGTGAAATTTTGTTCGTTCCCCCGACATTGCGTCGGGGTCACTCCAAAATTTCAAGCCAGTAATAAAAAGCCCCGTTCTCTTTGAGCGGGGCGAACTAAACCTCAAGGAGTCCGCGGGGCCAAAATTTTTATTTTTTTTCGCTGATTTTCTTTTTTGATTCCGCGTTTTCTTTTTCGAGACGCTCGATTCTTTCAAGAATTTCGGCATGGTCAAACTTGTCTTGCTCGCCCTTTTCAAAATCCGCCTTAATCGGCAGGTAGGTTTCCTTGACGCTTTTGAATTCCTTGCAATATTCCATCAAATCACTGTCGCAGTTTTTAAAGACCTGGCGGAATTCTTTTTTGCCGCGCGACCATTCGTAATGGGCGAACATGACGTAAGACAAGTTTTTGACGGCGTCGAAAAACCTGCCTTCAATGGAGTTTCTGTCTTTTTCAAGTTCGTACGCCTGCAAAACAACATCGCGAGCGGCGTGAGCTTCGGGTGAAAATTCGGCAAGAAGCGGCGCAAGATGTTCTTTTTGGAGCTGTCTGAAACCGCGCTCGTATTTGCGGAGCTTCTTGTTTTTTCTCATCTTTGGCGCCAGCACAGGAAAAGCCATTTTGTCCAGTTTGTGGGCCAGCGCCGTGCAAAGCACCTTGTAATCGTCTATCCGCGTTTTGTAAGCTTTTTCCTGCGGAAGCAGGAAGGCGGCCAAAAACGCCGTTTTCATCGTCCTCACAAGCAGGTTTTCGTTGGTTTCAAGGTCGGGCCAGGCGCGTCCCAAGCGGGGATCTGTCCAGACGTCCAGGATTTTCCTGAGCGTAAATTCCGGCAGCCAAAATTCCATGTTGAAATAACAGTTTTGGAGTAGGCGGGTCAATTCTTTGAAGTTTTTCACAAACTGGAAATTCTTTTCGTATCTCCATAATTTATCGCCGTGATCTTCCAATACCTTGTAGAAGCCAATCACGTTGGAGTTTCCTTTACCTTCGGTTTTGATTTCCGCAAAAGCGAAAGAAATGTAGCCGTAGTATTCTATTGCGTTGCAGAGTTTTCCTTCGTAGAGAACGTCATTGTTTAGAATTTTCAGCACCGATGAAATCAGAAATTTTTTCGTTTCAGTCGGCAGGCGGTTCAAGAATTTTTCTATTTCATCCCGCTCGATTTCTTCAAAGACATTGCCCAGCCGTCGGTCTTTTTTTATGGGGTAAGGAATGTCGCATCCCAAAAGTCCTTCGCCGATGTCATGAAACAATTTTGCCACCAACACCTTCGCATTGTCTATTGGGTGAACGTTGTCTTTTTCCAGCGAAAGCACATAAATGGTGTTGATGCATTCTTTGAAGGTGTGCATCAAAACATTTTCCGTCTTCGGGCGAGGTTTCCCTCTCCATCGCCTGATATTCTGCCAAGGAATGACAATTTCTCTTAAAAGATTTTCGTAAGTTTGCATTGTTTTCTCCTTTAATTTTGACTGTTAAAGACCCATCTTGACCTTACCGCAAAATTGATTGTTTGTCAATTTTTAAAATGTTATAATAAAATCATCCAAACCAACGAATTTATCCGAATACCCCGAATAAAGCATCCGAATAGTTTGGAGCATTCGGACACATTCGGATTATTAGGATGATTTTATATGATATACACTTGCCCAATCCACGGCGAACTGACGAACGAAGACATTGTCGCAAACTGCCAAATATGCGGCGCGCCAAACGTTACTGAGGAAGGCAACGTTTTTGTTTGTCCCAATTGCGGACAAGTGAGCGAGGATGAAGTAACGCTTTCGTGCAAAATTTGTCAGGGAGAGAAGGGGAGGGGAGAAGAGTTGGCATAGCCGCCATTTTACGCTATCACTACGCCAATTTACGCTATACATAACCCCCACTAACCCCCCCTTACTTTAAGAAAAAAAAGAGGGATTACTGGCGTCTAATGGCGTTGTGATGGCGTTTTGTGGCTTCTAATATGAAAAACAAAATAGCGATATTTGATATAGACGGAACGATTTTTCGCAGCAGTTTGCTTATTCAGTTAAATTTCGCTCTTGTTGAATACGGCATTTTTCCGCCCTTGGCAAAAACGGAGATTGACAAGCGCCGTTTGCGCTGGATTGACCGAAAAGACACTTATCAAAAATATATAGAAAAAGTGGTTGAGGTTTTTAATAAAAGAATTCGCGGCTGTCATCAGGAAGATTTTAAAAAAGTGGGCGAACTAGTCGTGCAGGAGCAAAAAAATCGCGTTTACACCTACACCCGCGAATTGATTAAAAATTTGCGGGGGAAATATTTTTTGCTTGCTATTTCCGGCTCGCCAGAAGAGGTGGTGAAAGAATTTAATCGTTATTGGAAATTCGACGACTGCATTGCTTACCGATACGAAATCGACAAAGAGGGATTTTATACGGGCAAGGTTTTATCAAATACTTTTCGCAATAAAAAACAAACGGTGCTTGATTACGTGAAAAAATACAACTTTAGTTTAAAAGATTCCATCGGCGTCGGCGACACCGAAATGGATGTCGGTTTCTTGGAACTCGTGAGCCAGCCGATTTGTTTTAATCCGAACCATGGCCTATACCACATTGCCAAAGAAAAAAAGTGGAAGATTGTCATTGAAAGAAAAGATGTTATATACAATATATAAAGTAATCGTTTATCGTAAAAGGTTTATCGTTTATCGTCGCCCGTTGTCGTTTGTCGTTAAAGCCGAATGACGATAAACGTTAGACGAAACGGGCTGCGGGCTTCGATAAACGATTGATGGAAACAGTTATGAAGTTTGTTAAAATAGCATTGGTTCTCTTTCTTCTTTTCGCAACCTTGAATTTTTTTAGTTCGGGTTGTGAAAAGAAGATAGTGCCGCAAATCAAAAATATGGCAGAAGGTAAAAAAGTTTTATTGGTTATTACCCCGGTGGATTATCAGGATAAAGAATATTCGGACACGCGCAATGCTTTGAGGGGGCAGGCGTTTCGGTTTCAGTCGCATCGCTCAAAAGGGGAGAGGCGCAAGGGAAATTGGGCGGAAAAGTCAACGTTGATTTAAGCGTTGGCGATGTTAAGGTTGCGGATTACGAGGGCGTGGCTTTTATCGGCGGTCCGGGCATGGTTGAGTTGGTGGAAAATTCAGAATTTGTTAAACTCGCAAAAGAATTCTACGATGCAGGCAAACTCACAACAGCAATTTGCATTGCGCCGGTGATTTTAGCCAACGCCGGAATTTTGAAAGGGAAAAAGGCCACGGTCTGGTCGGGCGCGGAAGAGGAAATAAAAAAAGGCGGCGGCGTTTATACGGGAAAATCGGTTGAAGTTGACGGCAAAATCATCACGGCTAACGGTCCGCCGGCGGCAGAGGATTTTGGAGAAGCCATTGTTGAAGCATTAAAGACCTCCGCATTCTCCCCCTTAAGGTGAGGGGGAGTTAGAGGGGGTTATGTCATCCCCCCCGTAATAAATACGGGGTAACCTCCAGCGGGAATCTGTATGGAGTAACACCCGTGAGGGTGTTTTTCGTAATTTCGGGCTGCTTTCGTAATTTCGTAGAGTTCTTGCTCATTTTTTGAGTTTGTGGTAAGGTGGCAGACAGAGGAGAGAAGGAACTTTAAAAACTTTTCAACCCGAGAATAATTCGTTCCCCGGCCGGAAACAAACAAAAAAGGAGAAAAAACCATGAAGACGCCAACGGCAGTTTCTAAGTTTTTCTGTTCTTCTGTTTCTCTGTTTTTCTGTTTTTCGGTTTTTCTATTTGCTCTCGCTTCTTGCGCCGCTCTTGCCAAGATGCCGGTTTATCCCGACGACGACCCCAATGCGAAACTCGCGTTCGGCGAATTGAAAGCGCGCGCCGACGACTACTACGTGGTAGTGGGCGTTCCGATTTACAACTACACCCAGCACGACTGGTGGCTGGACATCTCGTGCGATTGGTACAACGGCGGCGGCTCCGTGGTCGCGGGAGGCAGAGACGATATCGTAGTAAAGTCCGGTTCCAAAAAGGAATTGATGCTTTCCTCATACTATCTGTGGGACCAGACGCCTTCGCTTACGGTGAAATGCAGGATCGTCGACAACAAAATTTTAACCGAGTAATCGGCGCGGCGGCAGGGGATTTAATCTTTCGGAAAACGGTGTTGTAGTTGTAAGAGAGAAAGACACTAAAGTAGACCTGTGGATAACTTAGTTATCCACAGGTTTTTTATTTTAAGTTAAAAATGAACGATTTTTATCTTATTTCAGCCCCCTTTGACAAGTGGTAAAAAATGGTGTATAATATAAATACAGTGGTATAAAGTGGAAAAAACTGTGGATAAGTGACTTTTGGGGGGAATCCCTCCAAAAAGGTCATCCTGAATTCATTTCAGGATCCATATGACATTAAATAGTATGTTCCTCGGCGAATTTAAACATACAACCGATAACAAGGGTCGGCTTTCAATTCCGGCCAAATTTCGCCAATTATTGGTTAATGGGGCAGTGGTTACCAAAGGAATAGACCGCTGTCTTTTTGTTTATACAAAAATGGAGTTCGAAAAACTCGCGCAAAAAATCGCTTCTCTGCCGTTAAGCCAGGCAGCGAGCCGCGCTTTCGCCAGGCACATGCTTGCCGGCGCAGTGGAAGTGGATTTCGACAAATTAGGTCGGGTGCTCATTCCCGACTATCTCAGACAGTATGCGGGAATAACAAGGACCGTCGTGCTTGCCGGTCTTTTTGACCGCATTGAAATCTGGGATAGTGAGGAATGGGAACTTTACAAAAAGAACACGGAAAAAACCAGCGAAGAAATCGCGGAGAAGTTGGGAGAGTTGGGAATTTAGTATATGCACGTTTCGGTTTTGGTCAAGGAAGTTCTTGAATACCTGAATCCCCAGCCGAATCAGAATTTTATTGATTGCACCTTAGGGGACGGGGGACACGCATTGGCAATTCTTGAAAAGACGGCGCCGGATGGCAAGGTCTTGGGAATTGATTTGGATTCCAACGCGATAAACGCTTCCCGATTTTTAATTTCTAATTTCCAATTTCTAAATCGGTTGATTACGGTTGAAGGGAATTTTAAAAATTTAAAAAAAATTGTTGAAAAAGAAAATTTCGGGCCGGTTCACGGCGTATTGCTTGATTTGGGTTTCAGAAGCGAACAGGTTGAAGATTCGCCTTCGCCTAACGGCTTCGGCGTAACAAGCGGGGACGGACTTTCTTTTAAAAAACATGAGATTTTGGATATGCGTTTCGGACCGAGCGCCGGCAATTTGACGGCAAAAGAAATTGTTAACGCGTGGCCCGAAAGAGATTTGGCCAATATTTTTAAGAAATACGGCGGAGAGAGAAACGCCGCAGGAATCGCCAAAGAAATAATTTTTGCCCGAAAGATAAAACCGATAATTTATTCCGACGAATTGGCGGAAATAATCCTCGAATTTTACAGAAAGAAATTTAGGATAGATAAAAAAGTTTTTAGACCCTTCGCCCCCCCCCGACTTAAAGTCGGGGTCCACTCAGGGAGTAATAGAATACTGCCTGAGCGAAGTCCCGACGAAGTCGGGACGAAGTCGAAGGCCCGCATTCCATGGATCGGCGGGATTCATCCGGCAACCAGAGTGTTTCAGGCGCTGAGAATCGCGGTCAACGACGAACTCGAAAATCTAAAATCGGTTTTGCCCCAAGCAACGGAAATTCTGTCAACTGGCGGACGGCTCTGCGTCATCTCGTTCCATTCTCTGGAAGACAGAATCGTCAAGCATTTCTTTAAATCTTTTTCGCCAAAGGCGGATCTCCCGAAGGGAGAAAATAGTTTCAAAATTTTAACAAAAAAACCGATTACACCAAGCGAGGAGGAGATAAAAGAAAATTTTCGGTCTCGTAGCGCCAAGTTGAGGGCGGTGGAGAAAATAGTTGTATAGAAATAAGTTCTATGACCAAATATATACAAACACAAAAAGCAAATTTCAGAAGAAACACGGGCAAGGCAATGCTCAAAAAGGTGTCGGGTTTTGTTAATCCGTCCTGCGGGAACGGCGGTTTTAAACGACTCGGCATTTGGGTTTTAAGCGGACTTGTGATTTTGAGTTTTTCGGGTTTTTACGTTTGGCTGATTACGGAAAATTCTGTTAAAAATTACAAAATCAGGGATTTGCGAGTCAAAGTAGAAGAATTGCAAAAAGAAAACAGGCAATTTGAAGTTTCGTCGGCCGAGCGCCAATCGGCAGTGACTCTAAATTCGCGCGCGGGAAACTTAGGCATGGTTGACGCCGACAAAATTGAATACATTGATGTTTCTGAAAAAACGGTGGCGAAGTGGCCGTAAAGCCTAATACCAACCCTGTCAAATTACTGGGTTTTCAAAATTTTGGGGAGTCTGACTCCCCGTAGTAAAGCCATCCTGAACGGAGTAAAGAATCTTATACGATTTCATCGGATTCTTCGCCTCGTTCAGCACGACGAAAAATCAGAGATTGTCCCCGCCGAAGGCGGGGGCTTGTCCTCTCGGGTCCCGACAAGTCGGGGCAAATGAGGGCTCCTCCCAAATCCTCTGCCTACACAATAGGCGGGGGATTTTTTATTATTATGATTATGATGCTATAATTATTTTAAGGAACAAGGCGGAGTCGGATTCTTAACTTTTGGGAGTCGGACTCCCTACGATATCGCAGGGAATCCGACTCCTTATAGTAATATTTATGTCTTATTTCCTTTTTTTCATCTTCGCTTTCTCGTTATCTTTCGTAACGACTTTTTTAATCCGGAAATTGGCGCTGAAACTAAGTATTGTTGACTATCCGTCTGCCGACCGGAAGATTCAAAAAAGCCCCGTGCCATTATTGGGCGGTTTGGCGATTTTTGTTTCGTTTTTTTGCGCTCTTGGCGCGCTGGCGTATTTTTATCCCGCCAGAATTTTCGGCGATTTTATTACGCCCGAAAAATTATTTTGGCTCTTTTTGGGCGGCTTGTTTTTGGCCGTCGGCGGATATTTGGACGACAAATATAATTTAAAACCGCGATACCAGTTTATTTGGGCGGCAATGGCGGCGCTCGCGATTTCTTTTTCGGGCATCGGCATTTCCCATATCCGCAATCCCTTTCCGTTTGAAATCCCGTTTTTAACGGGACAGGCCGGCGGGGTGATTCGGTTTGATGTTTTGAAACTTGGATTTTTAACCTTTCCGCAGGATTTGTTCACTTTTGTTTGGCTTTTAGCGATGATGTACACCACAAAACTTTTAGACGGCTTAGATGGCTTGGTTTCGGGAATTGTCGCTTTGGGTTCTTTGATTATATTTTTTGTCGCTCTCCAGCCCTTTGTCCGCCAATTTGACACGGCGTATCTGGCAATCGGGCTTTGCGGAGTTTTTGGCGGATTTTTAATTTGGAATTTTCATCCGGCAAAGATTTTTTTGGGCGAAGGCGGGAGTTTGCTCGCCGGCTATTTTTTGGGGATTTTGGCGATTATTTCGGGCAGCAAAATCGCTACAACGCTTTTAATAATGGGCGTGCCGATTTTGGACGTGGTTTGGATTATCGCGCGGCGGGTCTTTTTTGAGAAAAAATCTTTTGCCCAAGCCGACAGCAAGCACCTCCATTTCCGCTTGCTTAACGCCGGGTTTTCCCACCGCGGAGCGGTTTTGTTTTTATACGCCATAATCGTTGTTTTCGGTCTAACGACCCTATTCTTTCAGACACAACAAAAAGCGATTGCGCTGGCATTGGTTGTTTTGGTGATGATTGGAATCGGGGCGTATGTTACGAAGAAAAAGAGAATATAGAATTTTAATTCCCAATTTCTAATTCCCAATTCCCAACAAAATGTTCAATACTCAAATTCTCAAATTTTTGACATTGAACATTTGGATTTTTGTTGGAAATTGGATATTGGGTATTGGAAATTTTGTATAGGTTATGTCTCGAAAAAGTTTTGCCATCGGCATATTTATCATTATCATCGCCGCGGCTATCGTTTTGAATGTTTATCAGCGCCGCGTCAAGTTTGTCGATATAAAAATCGGCTCAAATTATTATCATCTTGAAATCGCCGACACGGCGGCAAAGCGCGCCGAAGGGCTTTCAGGCAGAGATTCGCTGGCGCAAAACGAGGGAATGATTTTTTTGCTTCCTTACCCAGGCCGTTACACTTTTACAATGGAAGGGATGAAGTTCCCGCTTGATTTTATCTGGCTTCAAGACAATCAAATCGTTGATTTAACTCCTGATGCTCAACCTTGGCCTTCGACAGGCTCAGACAATAATTTATTCCCTGAGCGAAGCGAAGCGGAGTCGGAGGGATTAACAAAATATTCTTCTCGCCAGCTCGCCAATCGCGTTATTGAACTCAACGCCGGCGCAATACAAAAAGAATCCCTCAAAATCGGGGATGTGATTCAATAAACCCGTCGTCTTAAATCTTACAACTTACAACTGCCCACATTCTCTTGCTTTCTATGTTTTAGAGAACAGAACAGGTTCGCGAACAGCCAAAGGGGCGGGAAGAGCCAAGTTTTTTGCCGCCTTGATACTGCTTAATCATTTTACTTTGGAACAAGTTAAAAAAATAATCCCACTTTATTAATCAAATTTATAAATAAACAAAAAAGGCGGTTCAAAGACCGTCTTTTTTGTTTCCCAACTTTAATTTATACTCACTTCTTATGCAGCCATTTTTTAATCTGTCAATAATTAAGTCGTAATATTTTTTGTCTATTTCGGCGGATATGAAATTTCTGCCGGTTTTTTTGCACACCTCCAATTCAGAACCGCTGCCACCGAAAAGAACTAAAACAATGTCATTTTCTTTTGTGCTGGCTTTAATTAACATTTCTGTCAATTTTTTTCCTTGCTTACATTTTTAACAAGGTCAAAATAAAACCAGGAATAAGGCATGCGTCCGCTTGAACCATTTGCCAAGTTTTGTAAAATTCGTCGGTCGTTTGGGCGCGTGTCCCACTTTTTCTTCTTTATAAACATCAATTGCCCGCGGTTTTTTGTTTTCCTTGTTTAAATATCCTAGAGATTGAAGTTTGGAAATATGGTAATGAGCGGTGGAGACCGAAGCGAACTCAAATTTCCTTCTGATTTCGTCTAACGAGGGAGAATATTTTTTATTTTTTATATA
>DYHP01000043.1 GCA_020724105.1 Candidatus Methylomirabilis sp.
TCTTTAATTAAACTGGTCCTTAAATTTAATGCGGAATTGGTTGAAAGAAATGATACCTTTTCCCAATCAGTATTGAAAAGAAGTTCCTTAATTTCTTTTTTGTTCTGCTTTATAACTACTCCACATCCTCGTTCATTCGGTAAATCGTAAAGGGATTTATGCGCTTTCATTCCCGTAAAAGTTGTTGGAGGCAAATACGCGTCACATTTTACTATCATATCTTTATTTCTTGTATTTGCAGGTAAACCGCCATCTGATAAAGAATACACTTCAATAAAACCATTGCAAGTCCTTGGTGATTTTATTCTTATTTTGTTGATGTTAGTTTTGGTCCAAACCTGAAAAACTGTATTTATTTTGATATCCGTTCCATCTGGATACATAAATGAATCTGACGGTAAGTACTCGTTGCGTGCTAACCTGTATCCTAATGCTCTTTTTCCTGCTACCCCTTTTTCATCACTATAAAAAAGTTGGGGCAAAATAAAGGCCACCATATCAGTATAGGAGTAAGATTTGTTTATAAATTGAAGCGCTAAATTACCCCTTAAACCAAATGGCGGATTTCCAATTACAATATATTTTTTCTTTATATTTTTAGGATGTCATTTGAGATAATCGGCCTTGCAAGAAAAGCGGCAAGTAATATGCTTATTACTACCGCACCAAGAAAAATCTGAATCACCAATGTTCGCAAAATACCCTTACTAGAGAAGAGAAAATATTTGAACAAGTCAAAAGGGAAATTCAAAAAGTTTCTTTATGTTCGGCTTGGACTAATAAGATGATAAAAGGGATTGAAAAAGAAAAAGAGCAAAAAGCCCAAGCCGAAAGCTTTTTCGCTCAAAAATTAAAAGACCAATTAGTAAAGTGCGAGGAAAAACTTGATACGCTTTTAGATATGATGTTAAACAAGACAATTTCTCAAGAGGAATACCTTGCCAAAAAGCAAAAACTCATCAATTAAAAAATGGATATTTCGGAAAAATTATCCACTTTTGAGCGAAAAAGCAATAATCGGTTCGAACTCGCCGCCAAATTCATAAACTCCGTAAAACAAGCCGAAATTATCGCTTTGCAAGAAAATCCCAAACAGGGTCGGGATTTTCTCAAGAAATTAGGTTCGAACTTCCAAATTCTAAATCAAAAACTTGTTTTTGATTACAAAAACCCGTTCAAAATGCTGGCAGACGCCGAGCCCCGCCGAAGGCGGAGCGAGGCGGAAAACTCGTCGTGTATAAACTGGCGGTGAAATTATATCCTTTGCGCGAACCTTTTTTGAGGTGAACTGACCCGCCCCGCCGCCAGCCGCCGCAAGCGGCGGCCTGCCTCGCAGAAAATTTTGCCCCTCATTTTGATTTTGCGCGCCCCACCAAAAAATTCTTCTAAAAGGATGGACAAAATTTTCTGCTCGGCTCCGCGCTGACGCGCGGGCGGCGGGGCTACGCTCGGGCGCGGCGGAATTCCTCCCCCCAACCCCTTCCTCCCGCCGCGCCCTCGCGCCGAACGGTGAAATTTTGGCGGCTATTATATTTACTGTTTCGGTATTTTTTGATACCATAGTAATAAATTAACCAATTTCAATCGCTATTACTTTGATTATAGTATTATATTACTACGGGAGCAAGTAACAACAACTCTAAAATTGCAGATAGCATCAAAAAATACCGAAACAAGCTCGGTATTTCGCAGGATAAGCTCTCAAAACTGGCAGATGTTACCTACAACACAATCATCAAGATTGAATCGGGAGCAAACACAAACCCAACCATTGAAACGCTGTCAAAAATCGCAAAAGCCCTCGATGTCGGCGTTGATGATTTGATCAAATAGTTATGCAAAAACCATATTACGACAATCCAAAATTTAAGCTCTACCATGCGAACTGCTTGGAAGTTTTAGCCGAACTGCCCGAAAATTCGGTTGATATGGTTTTTGCCGATCCACCCTATCTTCTCTCAAACGGCGGCTTTACCGTCCACGCTGGGCGGCGCGTAAGCGTAAACAAGGGCGAATGGGATAAAAGCAACGGGTTAAAGAAAGATTTTAAATTTCATCTTGAATGGATACAAGCCGCCAAGCGTGTCTTAAAGCCACACGGAACGATTTGGATAAGCGGAACATACCATTCAATTTATCAATGCGGTTTTGCGCTTCAGCTTGCCGGCTACCATATTCTTAATGATGTTGCGTGGTTCAAACCGAACGCATCGCCGAATTTGAGTTGCCGTTATTTTACCGCAAGCCATGAAACACTTGTTTGGGCGCGAAAGGATAAAAAGGAAAAACATACCTTCAATTATGACCTTATGAAAAATGGAAGGTGGACGGAAGATCAGTTGAAAAAACCCGGGCTTCAAATGCGTTCGGTTTGGGCCATTGGCACGCCAAAAACTATTGAAAAGAAATATGGCAAACATCCAACGCAAAAGCCAGAGGATTTGTTAAAGCGCGTTGTCCTTGCCTCAACCAACAAGGGCGATCTAATCATTGATCCGTTCACTGGAAGCTCAACGACCGGAATTGCCGCTTATCTTTTCGGCAGAAACTTTATTGGTGTTGATACTGATAAAAAGTTTCTTGATGTTTCTATAAAACGATTTGAGGAATTGGATCGCAATATGAAAAACAAGTTAATCAAAGAAGCATGAAAATCGTAACCCGCGCAACCGCGATAAAAAATTTAAAGAAATACATTGGCAAGGACCTTGCCAAACTTGCGCCGCAATTCGGCATAAATCCATATTTGAACGGCAAGCAAAACAAGGGCTGGAAAGGTCTTGTTTTGGAGAGGTTGGCGGGACTTCAAACTAATGTATCAAAAGCACCGAATGGGCTTACTTATGAATTAAAATCTGTGGCGTTCCATAAAATAGGCGGCGCGCTTGTGCCGAAAGAAACAATGGCGATAACTATGATAAACCCCGAAGAGTTGAAAGCCCATTCGTTTTTTGAAAGCCATGTTTGGGCAAAACTTAAAACTATCGTATTTTGCGCGGTGCAGTGGGACGGAAAAAATGCAAAAGGTTCAAAGCTTTTGAGCGTTGCCAGTTTGGATTTTTCCGAGGATGACGACCTTATCAAAGAGATAAAAACCGATTACGATTTTATTCGGGCAAAACTTATCAAACACGGCTTTACTGCGCTTACCGGCAAAGATGGTGAATGGATACAAGCGAGGACAAAAGGTATCGGCGGAATAAATCCCCGAACAGGCGAACGCCGACCGATTACACGTGCGTTTTATGCACGAACGAAATTAGTGGAAAAGATTTTTGAAACAGCAAGTTAAACTATGGCAACAATTCACAAAAAAGTTTGGCCTGAATACTTTGAAAAAATTATCTCCGGCAAGAAAAAGCTGGAATTGCGCCTTGCCGATTTTGAGATAAACGAGGGTGATACTTTGGTTTTGGAAGAATGGGATAACAACAAGAAAGAATACACCGGACGAAAAATTGAGGTTATCACTACTTACATTCTCAAAACCAAAGGCCAAACTTTTTGGCCGCAAGAAGAGGTTGATAAATATGGTTTCCAAATAATTCAGTTTGAACCGAAGAAATGAAAGTAAATTTTCTTACTTCAGATAGGTGTAGAGTTGGCGATGAGGAGCTGATTTACTTCATGCACCCCAATACTTTGAGAGATAAGTTGATTGAGACGGTTGAGAAAGTCGGTGCTCAAAAATTCTTTTCGAGTCCCGAAGAAAGTATCAAAAAAGCGCGCGAGAATGTTGCGGAATATTTTCTCATTTTGGGCCTCAAAAAAATTTCAGGGCTAGATTGGTTTTTAAGACAACCGAACAACGACCCTCCAGATTTTGAGCTTATGACCATTAGCAATAATCCCATAACAATTACTTTGGACTCTTTTGAGTTGGTGGAAATACCGGGTCGTTGTAAAACGTTCGAGGAAATGTACGGGATTGTGAGGGGTAAGTTAAATAAAGGATATACCCAAAACTATCACTTGCTAATTTTCGTTAACCACGAGAAAAGCGGAGAGTGGATAAAACAGCTACATCAGCAGCAGGCAGATTTTAGTCCTTTCAAAACTGTATGGACGGTTCATCTAGTTTGGTATAAAGACCAACAGGGGTTATATGGAAGTGTGGTAAATCGTTTGCGTCCTCATCCTGCGAAGACAACGCAAGTTGCTCTAAATGATGAAGTTTTGCGTCAGAACTCGCCACTACCCGACCACATCGAAGAATTGAAGATTGATGGTAAAACTTTCATTGGCTTCAAGCGCGATTTCGTGAAAGAATTAACAACAGCAATGAGAAAAACCTTGCTTGTCAGATCGCGAGCAAGAAAGCAGATATAATAGCCGCCAAAATTTCACCGTTCGGCGCGAGGGCGCGGCGGGAGGAAGGGGTTGGGGGGAGGAATTCCGCCGCGCCCGAGCGTAGCCCCGCCGCCCGCGCGTCAGCGCGGAGCCGAGCAGAAAATTTTGTCCATCCTTTTAGAAGAATTTTTTGGTGGGGCGCGCAAAATCAAAATGAGGGGCAAAATTTTCTGCGAGGCAGGCCGCCGCTTGCGGCGGCTGGCGGCGGGGCGGGTCAGTTCACCTCAAAAAAGGTTCGCGCAAAGGATATAATTTCACCGCAGATTGATACCTCCTCGTTTGAGAGGATTGCTCCGGCTGGCCGCGAGGCGGCCGCGCTCCGCAAAAACCCTCGCCGCTTCGCGGCGAAAATGAAGGGGGCGGAAAAAGAAAAACGGGCGGATTTATCCTTGTTTCGTATCTAAAGGCATTTATGAATATCAAACCAAAATATTTTCTCTACGCGAGGAAAAGTACGGAAGAAGATGACCGACAAATAATGTCTATTGAGGCACAGATTTTTGAACTACGAGAATATGCGCGTAGAGAAAATCTTGAAATTCTTGAGGAATTTCAAGAGTCGAAAAGCGCAAAGATGCCGGGGCGAGAAATTTTTGGCGAAATGATGGCGAAAGTAGAGAAAAGCGATGGCGTCGGTATTCTCTGTTGGCATCCCGATCGCCTCGCCAGAAATTCCGTTGACGGCGGCAGAATTATTTACGCCGTTGATACTCGTAAAATTGTGTCTTTGCGCTTTCCGACTTTTTGGTTTGAACCAACCCCGCAGAGGCTATTCATGTTGCAAGTGGCGTTCGGTCAATCCAAGTATTACTCCGACAATCTCGCTGAAAACATCAAGCGTGGTTTCCGCCAAAAATTGCGCCGGGGCGAGTGGTTAAACCTCGCGCCTTTCGGTTATCAAAACAATCCGCTAAAGCACAACATTGAACCGCACCCTACCGAAGCGCGGATTGTGAAATTGATGTTTGAAGAATACGTGAAAGGCACTCACTCGTATATTTCTCTTGCGCAATTTTTGGCGGACCTCGGCGTGGTAAGCAAAAATCGAACGCCACTTGCCAAATTTTCCATCAAACGAATCCTCATCAATCGAGCATATCTCGGTTTTATCAAACACAAAGGCGAATGGTTTGATGGAAAATTTGAGCCAATTCTTTCTCCCGCATTGTTTGAAGCCGTGCAAAAAGTTTTGAAAACGAAGGAGCGGCCGCGCAAGAGAAAACAGAAGCACGATTTTCCATTTACCGGACTATTTCGGTGTGCCGAGTGCAATTCCATGATTTCCGCGCAATGGGCGACCGGAAAATCGGGCAATCGCTACCGCTATTATCGCTGTTCCAAAAAGCGCGGCCGCTGTTCGCAACCGTATATCCAAGAGCCGGAACTTGCGCGGCAAATAAAGGCACGGCTTCAAACAATCTCGCTTTGCGACGAATACACTGATTGGATGTTAAACAAAGCGAAAGAGTGGGAGCGCGAGGAAACTTCCTCGTCGCAAAGCGAGTTTCAAAATCTTTCCGTGCAAATCAAAACGGCAGAAACGAAAATGGAAAAGTTAGTTTCCACTTATCTTGATGGCGACATTCCAAAACAAACCTATCTAAAAAAGAAAGACGAAATTTTGCTCGCTTCTGCCGTTTTTGGAACAAAAGAAGAAAGATTTTGAAAGCGGGAGAAAAAATTGGGTCGAACCCCTGCGGGAATGGATTTTAGATACAAAACAAGCCGATTTTTTGGCAAAATCCGAAAACTATCACGAAATTAAATCTTTCGTCCAAAAAATCGGAACGAACCCCTTGTTCGTAACAAATCCGCCCGTTTTTCTTTTTCCGCCCCCTTCATTTTCGCCGCGAAGCGGCGAGGGTTTTTGCGGAGCGCGGCCGCCACGCGGCCAGCCGGAGCAATCCTCTCAAACGAGGAAGTCTCAATCTGCGGAGGCGGAAGGATTTGAACCTTCGATTCCGATATTATCGGAATACCGCATT
>DYHP01000044.1 GCA_020724105.1 Candidatus Methylomirabilis sp.
TATCTCATTTTAGTCCCTGAGCGCGGTTGAAGGGCTAAAATGAGCCAATCCCGACACAAAGTCGGGACGACAATCTCGGGGAATAACTTTATGAAAGGGAATCTCTTCCAATTTAAAGGTGTTGTATTTATCTTGATATTGATATTTGCCTTCTTTTTGGCTGGCGGTTTTATTTTTGCTCAAGAAGTTGAACCAGTAGAGATTCCAGAAGAGGTCCAAGTCGAGATTCCAGAAGAAGTTCAGGAAGTAATTGAAGAAGCGGCGGAAGAAGTTATTAAAGAAGAGCAAAAACTAGAGGAAGTAAAAATTGATACCACCATTAATCCTGAAGATTTAGAAGTGGGGAAAGCCAGAATTCTACCTGATAGTCCTTTTTATGGTCTAAAAAATTTTGCTCGGGGATTAAGAAGGTTTTTTACTTTTAATCCAGTCAACCGGGCCGATCTTGATTTGCGATTTACTAATGAGAAAATCATTGAAGCAATGCAACTTATTGAAGAAAAGGGAACTGAAGAATCTATAGAAAAGGCAACAAATATTATTGAAGAGGCGGGCAATTGATCGAGTAATTGAAGCCCAAACCCAAATGATGCAAGGACATCTTCAGCGAATGGATGATCCAGCAATCTTTGACCGCTACCAGCAACAATTTGAAGAAAATCCAATAATTCGACAGCAAATTGAACGTTTTGGCCCGCCAGTTTTCTTTGAACAAATGGGGGAGATGGAGCAAAGAATGCAAGGGATTCAAAGACAACAACAGGAACTAAAGTGGCAGAAAATGCAGGAAATTAATCAGCAGATGTTTCAGGCGCCACCAGGCCAGCCACCACCACCAGAAATGATGAAAAGGATTTATACCTCCACCACCAGAGATGCGTCAACCAGAGATGCGTCTGCGTCAACCACCAGATATGCGTCAGCCGCCAGAGATGCGTCAACCGGGTGAAGCACCATTTCCAAGTGAAGCACCACCTCCACCAGTTGAAGCACCTCCACCTCCTCCTCCACCTCCAGCTGAAGAAAATAGGGGGACTCCATAACAATCCGCTTGCTATCGCTCGGGATGTTACCCCACAGGCGCCTGCTTCACCTTGTCCCGCAAAAGGCGAAGAAGTGAAAACTGGATTCCGTCCTCGCGAAAGCGGGGATTAAGTCGGGAAATGACAAACTGAGGAGTGTTTTCTGATCACTCCTCTTTTTAATTTTAACCTGTATGTTTAGCCAAAATTTTACCCGTTCGACAGACTCAGGGAATAAAATTTTGGCTTCTTAGACCCTTCGACTTCCTCCATAAAACCAATCGTAGAATCAATTTCTAACACATACTTTGTCCGTGGTCAAGAAAGGAGTATAATATAAATGACAACTTTCGATCATTAATCCTTGATTTTTGACATTTGGGACGACCGATTGTCAAAGATCAAGGATCAATCATCAGCAGTCAATTTATGCGCATAGCCATTATTACCCCCACATATCCGCCGTATTCGTCGGGAATAAGCCGAATGGCCGAGGAAGAGGTTAAAATCTTGAAAGAAGCGGGGTTTGAAGTAACCATTTTTACTCCTTGTTATTCAACCCCCTCTAATTCCCCCCATTCCGACCGAGGCGTTGGAACAAGGGGAGAAAAAGTGGAGGTGAAATATCTTAAACCCGTTTTAAAATACGGGAACGCCGCTTTTATTCCGCAACTTTTGTGGAAATTGCGCGGTTTTGACGCCGCGCATTTGCACTATCCATTTTTGGGAGGAGCGAGCATGGCGCTTTTGTGGAAAAAATTTTTCGGCAGAAAAACTCCCCTTGTCGTAACTTACCACATGGATTTGCGGGGCAAGGGAATTTTTAAAATTATATTTTATATTTTTACGCGGATTATAACGCCGATTATCCTGAAATCCGCGTCAAAAATAATCGTCACCACTCTTGACTACGCGCAATCGTCTGTGTTCTTTAACTCGTTTTTCAAATTCCGAGACTTAGTCTCGTTTAACGAGACTAAGCCTCGGAATTTGGTTGAAATCCCCCCGTCGGTTGATATTCATAAGTTCCGGCCAAACAAAAAGGAAGAATCTTTATTGAAACAATTCAACATTAATCACGACGATAAGGTGGCGCTTTTTGTCGGCGCGCTTGACAAGGCGCATTATTTCAAGGGCATTCCGACGCTTTTGGCCGCGTTCGAACTGCTTTACAAAAGATATCATATTCATAACGCCAAACTTTTGATTGTCGGCGGCGGAAATTTGAAAGGATTTTATCAAAATCTGGTCAAAAAATCCGAAATCATAGACGATAAAGTGATTTTCACCGGCAAAGTATCCGACCGTGATTTGCCAAAAATTTATAATTTAGCCGATTTTCTGGTTTTGCCGTCAATTGATTCCTCCGAAGCGTTCGGCATTGTTTTACTCGAGGCATTTGCTTCAAGCAAGCCCGTGATTGCGTCAAACCTGCCCGGCGTGCGCGCGGTAGTGGAAATTGAAAAATCCGGCCTCTTGTCTGAACCGGGAAATTTTAACGCTTTAGCCGATAATTTGAAAAAATTATTTGAAGAACCGCATTTGCACGAGTGGGGGAGATATGCCAGATTTTTGGCTGAAACGAAGTATAACAGAGACATAATTGGACGGAAATTGATTAACATTTTTAAATCTTATGAGATATAAAATCGCCGTCATTTCATCTCTTTACCCGCCATATTCTCGCGGAGGAGCAGAAAAGGCGGCGGAAATGGTTGCCCAAGGACTGAAAGAAGAAGGGCATAAAGTTTTTGTGGTTACTGCCGAGCCGTGGCGAGGTATTTTTTCTTTAGCGCCGAAAGTTGCAACCCCCACATGCTCCCTCTATTCCCCGACAAGTCGGGGAATAGGAGGAGTTAGAGGGGATATCAAAACTTACCGTTTTTACCCGCTTAATTTATTTTTCTTCGCCTCGATCGGCAAATATCCATTATTTTTTCGCTTAATCTGGCGAATTTTTGACACTTTCAATCTCCACTCTTTCGCAGTTTTGTGGTTCGTCTTGAAAAAAGAAACGCCGGACATCGTCTGGACGCACAACTTGACGGGGCTCGGCTTGCTTACACCTTTGCTTTTAAAAATTTTAAAAATTCCGCATATTCACACGCTTCACGATGTCGCGCTGATAGACCCGAGCGGGGTTTTGTTTTATCGTAGTTTAACCACGATATCGTGGTTAAACTACGATAAAATTTGGGGTGCTTTAATCCGAAAACTTTTCGCTTCGCCGGCGCTCGTCGTTTCGCCTTCAAAATGGCTTATGGATTTTTACTTGGGGCATGAGTTTTTTAGGACTTCTAAAACCTTAGTTATACAAAATCCTATTAAAATCCCCCTTAATCCCCCTTTATTAAAGGGGGAGGCGGAGGAGGATTTAGAAAAAGGGGAGGTGAAAGAAGGCGGAGAGATTAATCTCCTCTACATCGGTCAATTGGAAAAACAAAAGGGTGTTTTATTTTTAATTTCGACGCTGGATGAATTGGCGGCAAAATACAATTTTAAATTATTTGTCGCCGGCGGGGGAAAACTGTTCGGTCGCCTCAAAAAATTAAAAACAGAAAAGCAATGGCTAACCGTATGCGGCAAACTGGATTGCGACGATTTAGAAAAAATTTGGGAAAGAACTGACATAACAATCGTTCCGTCTTTGATTTACGAAAATTCTCCAACGGTAATTTATGAATCGCTCACAAACGGAATTCCCGTTATCGCTTCGCGCGTCGGCGGGATTCCGGAATTGATTGAAGACGGAAAAAACGGATTTTTATTTGAAGCGGGGGACGGGGAAGACCTGAAAAACAAATTAATCGCGATTTTTGAAAACCCCCGGATTTTAGATAATTTAAAGCGGGGAGCATTGACTTTTGAAGCAAAAACGCCAATAATGTATGTAAGAGAAGTCTTGGATTATGCAAATCTACAAATCTTACCTGCCCGCCAATCGCCGTTTTGTTTCTTATCTTAAATCAAGATGATTATTTTGATCAACACATTCTTAATTCAATTAAGATGCAAAAGGCATGGGTAGGCGAGTGCTAATTTTCGAATTGCGAATATTTGCGATTCGTTGATTGGTAGAGGATTCGCATTATTGGCATAACCTATGACACGAAGTCAAATCAAAACAATTGTTTTAAGCATGTTTTTCAGCGCTTTGGCGGCGGGAATCGTAGGCGCCATTGTTTTTATTGGAATCGCCGGCTTAAAAGACAATTATTTAAGCAAATATCTGGAAGAGCTGCCGTTTAAGGTTTCCACGTCCACGCCTGAGACAGGCAATAAAGAAACTGCCCCCGCTCCCACCTTAACGCCCCAAATTATTGAGAAAAAAATTTATGTGGAAGTGGAAAAACCCGACCGTGAAACACAGATTGTCGCCGCGGTTGAAGCGGCAAGCCCCGCGGTTACAAGCATTGTCGCCACCAAAGATGTGCCGGTTTATGAAATTTGCTATGTCAATCCGTTTGAAGGCGATCCGTTTTTTAAGGATTTTAAAATGAAAATTCCACAACCGTGCCAAAAGGGCACCCAAAAACAAAAAGTCGGCGCCGGTTCGGGTTTTATCGTTACGAAAAATGGCCTTATTGCAACTAACAAGCATGTTGTGTCGGATAAAGACGCGGCTTACTCCGTAATTTTATCCGATGGCGCGCGGTTTGATGCTGCGATTTTAGCGCGCGATCCGGGAATGGATTTTGCCGTTTTGAAAATTGCCAAATCAAATCTGCCTACCGTTAAATTGGGGGATTCGTCAAAAGTTAAGGTCGGACAAACCGTTATTGTCATCGGCAACGCCTTGGGCGAATATCAAAATACGACAAGCATCGGCATTGTCTCGGGCCTTGAAAGAACAATAACCGCTTCAGGAGAGGGATTAAGCGAAATTCTGGAAAACGTAATCCAAACCGACGCGGCCATCAACCCCGGCAATTCCGGCGGTCCATTGTTGAATTTAAACGGAGAAGTAATAGGAATTAACGTTGCCATGTCAACAACGGGCCAAAATATTTCTTTCGCTCTGCCGATTAACAGTATTAAAACCAGTTTGGCGCAGGTGGAGCAATTCGGCGAAATCAGGCGTCCCATGCTTGGCGTAAGGTATGCTCCCGTAAACGCGGAAGTAAAAACAAAATTGAATTTAACCGTTGATTATGGCGCTTATCTAACCAAAGGCCCTAGCGGAGAATTCGCCGTTTGGCCGGGTTCGCCGGCTGAAATTGCCGGGCTTAAAGAGGGAGACATTATTTTGGAAATTGACGGCGTAAAAATAACCGAGGATAAACCTTTGAGTAAAATTATTCCGAATTATCACATCGGTGACGCGATAACCCTCAAGGTTCTCAAATCAACCGGCGAAACAGTAACAATAAATGTAACGCTAATTAAGATGATGGGATAATTGACTTCCCGTTGTTTGTCCACTAAAATAATCAATAGTCAGGGGGGGTTATACTTTCGTGGTTGTTAGACGAAATTTTTAGCGCATCCTTACGGATGCTAGTCCATCGGGATTGACACCCGTAAGGGTGTTACGCGCATTTTCATGCGCTATTCCTTTCCCTTTACGTATTCTATTTGGATTGACACTCGTAAGAGTGTCCGAAAACAGGCGTTCGTGACACACATTAGTATATATTTGAACTTTAGTTCAAATATAACTGGGTATGAATCTCTTGCAATACATCACCGTTATCGTTATCTCCACCTTTCTTTCGTGGATTGCCTGGCTTTTTTTATTGTTTTTTGTAAATCCCTTTAGCGCGCCATTTTTCGTTAAACTTTTGTTTTACCTGAGTTTATTTATTGCCGTCGCCAGCACCTTTTCGCTTTTGGGGCTCATTGCGCGCGTTTTTGTCTTAAGAAGAAAAATGATACCCTTGGAAGCGACGACCTCGTTCAGGCAGGGTATTTTGTTTTCCGCGCTGATAATCGCTTATTTGTTTTTAAGCAGCAAAAACTTGTTAACTTGGTGGCTGATTTTAATACTGGTTATGATGCTATTGGCCGTTGAATTATTCTTTATCTCGACGAGGAGGACATAGATTATGCCAATCCGCTAATTCTATGCCAATCTGCAAATTGCAAATTCGCAATTCGTTGATT
>DYHP01000045.1 GCA_020724105.1 Candidatus Methylomirabilis sp.
ATACGGGGCGCCCTCCCCCTTACTTTAAGGGGAAGAACAATAATGTATGCATCTCATAATAGGATTAGGAAATCCAGATGAGCAATATAAAAATACCCGCCATAATGTCGGGTATCGTTTTGTTGAATCGCTTTTAAACTTTTGGAAAACTGCCGGCGATTTCGCCGATTTTAAATTCACCAAAAAATACAAGGCGGAGCTCGCCCGCGGCGAATTTGCCGGCAAAAAAATTTTGCTCATCAAACCGACGACTTATATGAATCTCTCAGGCGAAGCGATTTATTTGGTTGAACAATATTACAAAGTGCCGGAATACAACATTATAGTCGCGCACGACGATATGGATTTGCCGCTCGGAACTTTCCGAATTTCCCTCAATTCTTCCGCCGCCGGACACAAAGGCGTGCAATCGCTTATAGACCATCTCCAAACGCAGGAATTTGCGAGAATTAGAATCGGCATCGGCAAGCCGACCGTAACCACTCCGGAAAAATACGTGCTCCAAAATTTTACTGATGAAGAAAATAAAAAAATAGAAGAAGTGTTTGTATTGGCGCAAACTGCGGCAGAAACCATAATTACGCAAGGCGCGCAGAAAGCAATGGAGCTGTTCAATAAATCCGAAGCGCGAAACCCGAAATCCGAAACAAACCCCCCACATTCTCCCCCTATTCCCCGACAAGTCGAGGGACAGGGGGAGTTAGAGGGGGTCAAAATCTAAATCTTCAAAATTGTTTCGGATTTTGATATTCAAATTTCAAATTTAGATTGTGACTAAAGGACTTGAAGACTCAAAAAATATTAAAAAAGATGATATTGCCTACTCCCTGGCATTTACTCGTTTCACAAAAATCGGCCCTGTCCGTTTTTTCAGGTTAAAAAATTATTTTCCGTCAATTAAAGAAGCTTTTGAGGCAGATAGGACCGAATTGATGCGCGCCGGGTTGGAGGAAAATATCACCGAAGAATTCATTGAAGAAAGAAAAAAAATAATTCCCGAAAAAGAACTGGAAATTATTGAAAAAGAAAAAATAAACGTTTGCCTTTTTGGCGACACGGATTATCCCCCGCTCCTCAAGGAAATTTACGACCCGCCGTATCTTCTTTTTTATAAAGGAACTTTAAAGAATTTAAACTTCCCCGTCGCCGTGGTCGGCACGCGAAAAATGACCAAATACGGCGAAATGGTCGCGCCGAGAATCGTCGCCGAACTGGCGCAAAGCCAAATGACGATTGTAAGCGGTTTGGCGCTCGGCGTTGATTCGCTTGTCCACCAGACAACTTTAAGAAACAATGGAATCACCTGGGCGATTATCGGTTCGGGTCTTGACGACGAATTTCTTTATCCCGTCTCAAATAAAAGGTTGGCGCAAGAAATTGTAAACCGCGGCGGCGCGGTAATTTCCGAATATGCCACGGGGACCGAGGGTTTTAAAAGCAATTTTCCGCATCGCAACCGCATTATCGCAGGCATCTCGCTTGCGACAGTCGTCATTGAAGCGGCGGAAACATCAGGAGCGCTTATTACCGCCCGAGCGGCGCTTGAAATGAATCGCGAAATCTTCGCCGTGCCGGGGAGCGTCTTCAACCCCGCCTCTGCGGGACCTAACAATCTTATCAAAATGGGAGCATACCCCGCCATCTCCGGCGAAGACGTCTTAAACAGACTCAACTTGACAAAAACGGCCGAGTTTGTTAAAAATAAAAAAATCATCCCCGACACCAAAGAAGAAGCAGAAATCTTGAAATATCTGTCGCACGAACCTCTCCACATAGATGACCTTCATTTAAACACCAATATCCCTCTCGCAATCCTTTCCTCAACTCTGACAATGATGGAAATGAAAGGGAAGGTGAGGGATGTGGGAGGGATGAATTATATACTGGCGTACTAATATAATGCAAATACCATGCGAATGTATGCAAATGATATGCCAATAATGCGAATTCGCATTATTGGCATGAGATTCGCATTCATTAGCATCGAATCTGCATTATTTTTATGAATCTACTCATAGTAGAGAGTCCGACAAAAGCCAAAACAATCTCTAAATTTTTAGGGAAGGATTTTGAAGTTGTGGCTTCAATGGGGCATGTTCGGGATTTGCCTGAAAACACCATCGGTATAGACATTGTTAAAAATTACACTCCTTATTACGTTGTGCCGCAACAACATCAGGCGACAGTCACTAAATTGAAAGAGGTGGCGCGAAAAGCAAAAAAAATCATTTTTGCGACAGACCAAGACCGCGAAGGCGAGGCAATCGCTTGGCATTTGGCCTATCTTTTAAACGTTGACCCCGAAAGCAAGTGCCGCATCGTCTTTCATGAAATAACGGAATCCGCGGTCAAAGAAGCCCTTGATGAAGCACGGGGAATAAATCTGGATTTGGTCGACGCCCAGCAAGCCCGCCGAATTTTAGATCGCCTTGTCGGCTACCAGCTCTCGCCGTTTTTATGGAGAAAAGTAAGCCGCGGACTTTCGGCCGGCCGCGTGCAATCGGTGGCCGTGCGCCTGATTGTCGAACGCGAAAGGGAAATCCAAAATTTCAAACCCGAAGAATATTGGACGATTGAAGCGAAATTCAACAAGCCCCCCCACCTTCCAGAAAAGTGGGGGGGTAAAAAAGATTCGGCGAAAAAAGAAGACGCTTTTGCGGGGAAACTCCATAAAATAAACGATAAAATTTTGGGAAAATTCGACATTAAAACCGGCAAAGACGCGAAAAAAATAATCGCCGAATTAAAAAACGCTTCTTATTTTGTAAAAAACATTGAAAAGAAAAAAGTAAGCCGTCAGCCGCCTTCGCCGCTTACCACCTCCCTCCTACAGCAGGAAGCGAACAAAAAACTGGGGTTTTCGTCAAAACAAACCATGGTTTTGGCCCAGCAACTTTACGAAGGCGTGAATTTGGGAGAAAAGGGCTCCGTCGGTCTCATTACATATATGAGAACCGACTCGGTCAATCTTTCTGAAAAATTTTTAAACGAAGCGGAAAAATACATTAAAAAAGAGTTCGGCGAAAATTACAGCGAGAAAAAAGTCTATAAAGCCAAATCGCGCCTATCGCAGGAGGCGCACGAAGCTATCAGGCCGACCGACATTTCAAAAACTTCCGACGACGTCAAAAAATACCTGAATGACAATCAATACAAACTTTACAAACTCGTCTGGAGCAGGGCTTTGGCATCCCAAATGGCTGCGGCGCAGTTTGACACCGTTGCGGTGGATATTGAATCCCGACTTCTCGAGGGTCGCACCCCCGAAAGGAGTGCGATCCCCACCCGCTACGAATTCCGGGCCGCGGGCAGTTCGCTTGCTTTTGACGGCTTTTTGAAACTTTATCCTGATGCTCAAAACGAAAAAGACAAAAATATTCCGCAACTTGCCGAAGGCGAAGAATTGAAAGCGAAAAATTTAAAAGAAATCCAGCATTTTACCGAACCGCCCGCAAGATATTCCGACGCCACCCTCGTTAAAACCTTGGAAGAATACGGCATCGGACGACCGTCAACCTACGCGCCCACCATTTCAACAATCATCGACCGCGGTTACATTAACAGATTGAAAGACAAAAAATTGGCGCCGAACGAAATCGCCATGTTGGTCAACGATTTACTCGTCAATCATTTCCCGAACATCGTTGATTACAATTTTACGGCGAAAATGGAAGAAGAATTTGACGAAATCGCTAACAATAAAAAAGAATGGGCGCCGATGATTGACGAGTTTTACAAACCGTTTAAGGCGCTGCTCAACCAAAAAGAAAAAGAGATTTCAAAGCGCGACATTGCCGAAAAAGTCACCGAAGAAAAATGCGCCAAATGCGGCAGCGCGATGCTTGAAAAAATCGGCAGGTTCGGCAAATTTTTGGCTTGCAGCGCTTTCCCCAAATGCAAATACACCATAAATCTCGAGCCGAAAAAACCGGAAGTCGAGCCGATTCCGACAAACGAAATTTGCGAAAAATGCAACAGTCCTCTGTTTCAGGTTCAGGGCAGATTCGGCGCGTACTTGCGCTGCGGCAAATATCCGGAATGCGATTTCACCAAAAAAATCATTAAAGCAATTGGCATAAAATGCCCGCAATGCAAAGAGGGCGATTTGATTGAAAAAAGGTCGCGCAAAGGAACCAAATTTTGGTGCTGCAACAGGTATCCAAATTGCAAATATGCCTTGTGGAACGAGCCCGTTAAAAAACAAAATTCCGACGAAATGGTCGTGTGCGAAAAATGCGGCTCGCCCTTAGTTTACGACCGGAGGGGAAATATCAAATGTTACAACAAAGAATGCGATTTTGAGTTAATAGAAGCGGATTAACCCTCCCAAATTTTGTTCACCCGCTGCAAATTTCTTTGAAATTTGGGCGGGCAAGCAAAAATTTAGGAGGGTGAACGCGGATAGTTACGCAGATTTACGCGGATATAAAAAAGATCGCTTTTCAAAGAGCGGTCTTTTTATGTGACGCAGAGGTAAAGCCCAAAAACCTATGGGAATGCATGGGCCCTGCTGCGCCACGAATACAAAGATAGCAACAAACAAAAAAGGTGTCAAATTTCGACTGATTTTTTGCTTACTTATCCACAATAAACTTGAAGCAGTCCCTCTTTCATCGGGACGCTACGGAACTTTGTGTTTAGGCAATTTTTATATCTAAAATCAAATGTAGTGCGAGGCTTCATATTTCTTTGTAGTGCGAGGCTTCAGCCTCGCAAATAGCGAACCTAAAGGTTCGCACCACAAAACTATGTTTACTCTGATACATCATTGTATCAGAGTAAACAAAAAAGAGGCTGAATTCACATTCAAGCCCTATAACAATCTGGCTATGCCTTTCGGTCTAAATTAATATTTCCTCCTAATAGTCTCTATCTCCAATCCTCCCGCTTAACGCCCGCGACAACCCTGCCAATGATTAGCATTACTAAACTGAAAATACCGAAGAATGTGTAAGCCGTGTTGTGAGGATAAACAGAAATACCTGCGGGAACCGTCACTCCTGTGCACCGATCTTCGTCGAGCAGGGTTTCGCGCAGCTTCATCAAGATGTTACTCTTTTCAAGCGACGTTGCGTCGGACTTCACACTCTTTAATTCCGCGAGCGACGCCTTCATGTTCTGATACCAGAAACCGACGTCTTCGTCAGGTGTGCGGTAAAGAACAGAAGTATACCCCCGCGTCATTCCCCCGCGCTCCAGATAAGCCATCACGGTCTCCATTTCTTGGGTGGCCATCTCAACGGTATTGGCGTCCGCCGCCCGCTTCATATGCCCTCCACACTCAATATTGAAAATCACATACTTGTAAACGCGGGCGCTGCAGTACTCCACCAAAAGAAGACAAGATAGAATACTAACTACGATTACCTTTCCCATCGTTTTTTCTCCTTTCTCTTGAGGTTTGTTGTTAACGACGTTTGGGATCAGATAAGTAAAGAAATAAGAAGACGCCACTTTACTATTTATAACACACGACCGCATCTTATAAATAGTAAATAATTTGATAGTGGAACTATCAAACTCATGACATCCTCCCCGCCCCGACGAGTCGGGGCGGGGATTAGTTTTCATTTATCTCCCCTCACGATCTAACAATTCGTTAACAACCGCGTCGGCTTCTTTGTTGCGTTCGCGCGCAATGTGGGTGTAAGTGATTTTTTTAAAACTAACGCTCAAATTCCAGATTTTTAAAAATAACGGAGCGAGGTCCGGGTCGCGGACTTTGTATTTGCGATTTAATTGCTTGACCGCCAATTCGCTGTCCAAAAAAAAGTCAATTTCTTTCGCGCCCAAATCTTTGGCGCGAGAAAGCGCCAAAATAATCGCCTGATATTCCGCCTGATTATTGGTGGCTTTGCCTAAATATTTTCCGCCTTTTTCAACCAACTTATTTTTTTCGTCGTAAATCACAAAAGCGCAGGCGCTTGGTCCTGGGTTTCCTCGCGCGCCGCCATCTGTATAAATTATGAGTTTATTCATACACAACAACAAAATCCTATTAAATTGAAATTATAGAATTTTTAATTTTTAATTCTAAATTTTTATTTAATTTCTAATTTTTAAT
>DYHP01000008.1:0-24493 GCA_020724105.1 Candidatus Methylomirabilis sp.
TTTGGCGACGAAAATCCTTTAAAAATTACTTTGGTTGGAAGGGGGGCGGGGACCACTATTGGCGCGCCGACTCCTCCGCCAGGCGGCGCTGGAGGCAGTGTCGGCGGCGGGGTAACGCGCTTGGGGATTTTAACGGTTATGGTGATGCTTGAGGTGGCATTGCCCGCCTTGGCCGGCGCGAAGATGTCTCGTTCTTGATTTAAAAACGAACGCGGGACTTGGCTTAAAATAAGTCCTCCAATAATGACGATTAGAAGCAGAAAAGGTAGATAGTGTTTTAGATAGGATTTCATTCATTTAAATAAATGTGACAATAATTATCTTCGGCGTGATTCAATGACAATCTCGGCGTTGTTCAGTGTAAAAGCGTTTTATCGCTGAACTACGCTGAATTTACCCGCCACAAGTTTTGCGAAGCAAAATTTGGGCGGGCAAGCGCTGAACTCCGCTGAATTTTATTGACCTCTAATCAATATCCTAACTGCCATCCACATTCTTCTTCTGATTTTCCACAAGAAGAAGAGAATCACGAGAAGTCCCAAGACGGCTACGCTGATGATTTTCCATGGAATAACCCAGAATGTCGTAAGCGCCACAAACGGCGTGTTGCTTATTCCGTAATTGCCGACAAGTGTGGCTGTGTATTTGCCGAAAAGCCATTTTTTGTCCCATTTTACATCGTCAATCAACCTTGTTTTACCGGGAAAGATATTGTGCGCCGGAAAGGGGATGTCTATTAATTTTACGTCAAACATATCGGTAATGCTGACAAATCCCATTGGCTTGGTATGAACTGTGCCCGCGTTTTCAAAGCGGATTTTAAAGGGAACGGGTCCGTATTCGTTGAAGCGGGGAGAGCTGAATTCTTTAACGAAGAGACTTTCTTTCACTTCGCCCGCCACGCTCAAAAGTACGAGCGCGCCGGTTTTTTGGGCGATTGCCAAGCCGGTTCCCGCGGTTGTCCCTCCCGTTGCCGCAGCCATAACAGTGGCGTAATGCCCGCCGGGTTCGGCGCCGAGCGGTACGACAATGCTGAAATCAACGATTTTTTCTTCCTGCGGCGCCAAGGTGAAATTTTTCGGATTTACGATAATCCATTTTGCCAGGGAATAAGATTCATCCTCCGCGTTTTTTATTGTTACCTCGCCGCCTTCGCCGATTGTGGTAAAATCAGCCGCTTCCATCGCGATTGCCAAAGGTTCTGTGCCGGCGTTGCGTATTTTTAATTTATTTCTTACAACCTCGCCGATATTTGCCGTTAATTCAAAAGTTGTCGGGGAGATAACGATTGTTTTTTGATAAAGCGTGGTTTCTTGCGCTTGCGTCTCTGGCGCGTTTTCCCCAACTTGCGTTTTGGGCTGAGGCGAGGGATTTATCGTTTGAGCAAAGGACGAAACAGGAGCGAAGACCAAGGTTAAAGTGAATAATGATACTAAAATGTTTTTTAACATAAAATTTGTTTTTATTAATAATTTTGTAGCGCGAGGCTTTTCGGAGCGAAGCGGAAACTCCGATTTGTTAGAAAGCCTCGCTCTAAAGCGAAACTAAAGTTTCGCACTACATCATAATATTGATTGATTTATTAATTTATCGGGAGAGAGTGCTAAGAATTTTTTAGTTGTTCGGCTTCGTAAGCCCAGCTGGGCTTACGAAGCCGAACAACCTATTCCGAGCGCTCTTTCCCGCCCCGACTGCGATCGGGGCGGGGTGCATTCTTCTCCTCGCTTTGGTGCTAATTGTTAGATTGCTTTCTAATCAAACTGCGGGGTGGCGACGTAGACAATCGTGGCAGTGTAGGTGCCTTCCGTCTGTTCGGACGAAGTATTTAACCGATACTCAACGTAAGATGAATCAAGAGCTCTCGTGGCGCTTGACATTATGGTTCGGGCGGTTTCGGCCGCTCCGGCATTGGCAATGGTCTTGAAATACGGAGAGGCGTCGCCGCAGTCGTTGGTATCCCATGCGGCGTCAGCGGTTATCGCGCCGTTGCCTAAAAAGTCCTTCATACAATAACCGAAACCATCGTTAGCCGCGCCGTCGCCGCCAACCGCGCTGGCCCAAGCCGCGGCAGTGGTATCAGAACACGTTCCGTCGCAATCGCCCTTTGGAATCGTATCCGAGCCGCTCGTCAACAACTGCGTTTTTTGAATCGTGATAACATAGCCATCTTGCGCGTTAGTGCCGATTCTCAGTCGCTGGCAGGCGTTGTAGAATGTCTCGTAGTTAACTTCGCCGAAGTTAACTGCCGTGGGGGTTGAGTTGATGGAAGTTGAAATCGGGCAGGAAGCGCCCGAAATGCCGAATATGTCAAAAATAAGAACTGACGGAATGGTTACGGTGACGGTTACGCCGCTCACAATTGCTACTTTTGTTCTGTTTGTATCGCCGAATGTTCCGGCCACATCAACATTGTACACACCCGCGGTTGGGTTCGTGATTTGCTGGTCGCCAGTTGTTTGCGAGGTAGCATTTGTTCCGATTTCAGTCGTTATCACAGAACTGGTTGCCATTGCGCCGCCATCGCCCGGGCAAATCGTAAATGTCAAAACTTGTCCCGAAATTACCGCAGACGCTTTTTCCGTGCCAGCACAGTTAGCCGCCAAAGTCAAGTCCGCACCATCGTCCGCAAGGTCAATATCGGTATAATCTACCGTGCCCATGTTAAAACCGGCGCCAAAGGTAAGGGTGATTGTATCACCTTCGTCTACCGCTGACGCGTTCACAAACGAAATGGTGTGATTTGCCACGGTTGAGGGTCTTGAGTCGCTTAACGTATCTTTGAAGTTTGTGGCTATGCCTGCGTACACCGGCGAAAAACCGAAGTATGCCACAACAAGTGAAAAAATCAAGAGACGCGCGAGTTTGCGACCCCAAAGTTTTTTGAATTCGCTTTTCATTTTTTTTCACCTCCTTCCGCGTCTCCCACTTCGCGGGAGACAGATTTAAGTTGTCAGTTATTAGATTTAAGTTTTTGTGTCTGACAACTGCCGACCTTTTGATTTTAGTTGGCAATTAGAACTTTGCATGCTTTACAAATTCTTCGTCTTAATGTTATAAGCAGTAATGAAGAAATCGCGATGACTAATGTCAATACGGATTTTTTTAATGAGAATGCCCAAAAGATGAATTCATTGCGGCTGGTTTCGGTTTCGATAATCGCTTTTAAACGTTTCGGAAAGGCGAAAGAAAATATTCCTTGCGGCTCAATTTTCGTCAGAACGTCAATCTTTTTTTCTTCGTCGGGCAAAAGCGATGTTTCCGGGAGATTTGCCGAGGCGATTTTTTTATTGTTCAAATCGTAAATTGATATTTTGCCTTTGGAATATGCCAGATATTTGCCGTCATTTTTTAACGCGATGGTGAAATTGAGAGGCGATTTTTCCATCAGCGCCATGGGTAAGACCCCGTCATCTGACGGGGCAAGCGCATGCGCCGCGGGCACCTTAAAAATTTTATTGAACGCGAATTTTAATATTTGCGATTGTATTTTTCCTTTCAATTCAATGTTTTTTACAGTGACGCTTTGTTTTGTGTCGCCATTTTTTTGGAGTTCCAAAACATCCGCAAGCAGCGGTACGGAAAAAACCGGCGTTATTTGCAGAGAATTGCGAAGATGATTGCTTACAAGCGGTTCAAAGAGCACTTGGGCGTAGTAACCGGCGGGCGGCGCGTATTTCGGAATTTTTATTGCGACTTGCAGATTTTTTTCCGAAAAATCGGGCACGACTAGCATTTGATCGGCGACAGAGAGCGAAAACCATGATAAGTAATCGTCATTTTGGGCATTCAAAGTTTTGACATAAACCCTGAATAAAATTGGTTCGGAACTCTGGTTTTTGATTGTGATTGTCTTTGTCGTTGACATTCCGGGGACGAATTTTAAATGAAGAAGGGCAGGGGAAATGGTGACGGTTTGTTGGGAAGATGCATTAACCGCAAAAGGACTTGATAAAAACCAAAAACCAAAAACCAAAAAACAGATGTAAATGAATCTTTTTAATTTCCAATATCCAATATCCAATATCCAATTTTTAGCATTGAACATTTGGAATTTTATTGGAAATTGGAAATTAGAAATTAGAAATTTGGGATGCCACATATTTATAGAACTGCAAGTTTTTAGTAATTGACACTTATAACATATATTATGTTTGTTGTATAATTGCCCGGCACTTCGTTGCCGTTTGCCGAAATGCGATAGGCGATATCCGTTTTTTCATTTTGTATCTCGCCTGTTTTGCCCGTGACAAAATCGGTGTGGTCGGAAACGATTTCGTTTTGGTCGTGGTTAAATCCCGCGAAGAAGTTGCCCGCGAATCTCGCCGGATTTCCTTCCCCCAAATTTGTATCACTCGTTTTATAACCAAAACCGCAATAATTCGGATTGCTCGGACAGACACTTGTCCATTCGGCGGGTTCGGAATTGGTGCCTTGCCAGTCGGGAATTTGTTGCGTCGGGAAAAGATTGTGCGTAAGCGGTTTTACGCTTCTCGTGGCGATTTTGTAACCGCGATAAGCGTTGGTTGAAACAGCGAGAGTGGTTGTCGCTTGGTTTGTAAAATTGTTTGCGGGCGTCAATTCATCCAAAGAGACATTGATGGAATCAATGGTGAAACTAAGATACGGCGTGATTTTGATGCCGTCGGATTTAACAACGAGCGAAATCATATTCAGATTGTTTATGGCTCTTAGTTCAAAAAAATACATTTCGCTGGCGGCAAGGTCGACGTTCTCGAGGGTGATTCGCGTTGAAGTGGCGTAAAATTCGGCGTTTTCCTGCCAAGAGAGCGTCACGGGATTCCACGCGAAGTTGTCCGAGGCGCGCCGCAATTTGATTTCATAAGCGCGCGATTTGTTTAATCCCGATTCCGGGTCGAAAATCCCGCGCCAATTCGCCGAAATGCTGTCAAGGGAAAATTGTTCGTCCGCATCCTCCCCCAAACCGTCGTTTAAGACGGCGTATTTCGTGTAAGGCGGGGTTTCGTCAAAATACTCAAAACCGCTTTTAATTATGTATTTGCTCGAGGAAGACATACCGACGGCAACCGGTCCGGCGACTATTCCTTGTTCGGCAAAGTTTTCTGAACTGGCTCGGCCTCCCCCTTCGCTAAAAACCGGACCCATTATTTTGAAAGTGGGGGATTGGTAAGAAAAGGCGTTTACAACAGAAAAACAGAAAAACAGAGAAACAGAGAAACTAAAAGCGCAAATTAAAGATTTAAAAATTGATTTCATATTACTGATTTCATATTATGGAACGGAGAAGTCTGTTAGTATTTGCGGATTATACCACGCGCCACTTTCCCCCTGGTCGGCTTTTAATAAAATGTAATTTCCGTTTTCAAAAACAGGCGAATCCAAAACGATGATGATTGGAAACACGCAATCAAACGCTTTGTTGAATAAGTATTTTTCAGGATTTTTAGTCCAATCAACGCCATTTTTATAAATTAGGAAGGTGATAAATCTATCACGACATTCAATTTCGGATATTAAAATCTTTTCAGAGAGTAAAATGCGCCCATCAATTAAATTTTCAAGTGGCGGCGGAACGGGTTCGCTCGGGTTTGAGGCCGGCGGAGCGTCATGGGGGCGATTCGTTGTCGTGAGATCGGTTTCAATGTTTGCATTTTCAATCTTTGTAATTTCCGCCTCAATTTCAGGATTGTCTTCACCGTCATCTTTCACCGCAAGTTCATCTTCGCCCAGTTCTTGTTCTTCGCGGGGGAGAGTGTCATGCTTGACAACTTCTTCGTCCGGTTCTTGACGAGAAGTTACACCCTCCCCCTCCTGTTCATTTTCCGAACCCGCAAGCGCCTCTTCCTCGTATTTATCCGTTGATGTTGTAGTTTCTTCATCGGCGGATAAATATAAAGATTCATTTGAGACATTCAAAGAATCGGCCGCATTGTTTATCTCGTCCGTCGCGCTAGTCGCCGTCTCGAGATCTTCGGCCATCACATAACGCCAGCAGATGAGGGTGAATGCCGCAAGCGCCAGCACGAATAATTTTTGTTTCCAGTTTTTAATGATTGATAGTGTCATACTGAATTTTTGAATTAATTTTTCGCCAGAGGCGAATCCGCCTTGGGCGGAAACTAATTCAACTCTAAACTATTTTAATTTCAGACTTTTCCAACGCCCATTTTCACAAGCGCGGAATTTGTTTAAAAATGAATTGTAATATATCGCTCCGTTGACGCAGAGCGGGTCGCCGTTCGTATTTTTAGTGTCAAGAATCAATAAAGTCGGGTTATTGATGCCGACGCCGCTTCCGATTTGGATTTGATTTTTGAAATTTAGCGCGGTTAGATACGGCGACCCGGTCCTCAAAATTTGAAACGATGAGTCCGAGCCCAAGAGATTGATAAGGAAATTTGAATCTATGCTTGTGTCTTGTAAAGTTATTCTTAAATCTTTATTGTCGCTTGTCTTAATTTCAGCGGGCGTTGGTGAGTAATCATAGGCAGATTGGAGGGTGGCGGTGGCCATTCCGCCTCCTCTAGTCAAAGATGCCCAATCGCTCCCGGTCCACAAAAACGAATCATTTTGCGACAAATCATAATAAACGCTTCCAATTCCGGAGGGTTCCGGCGGTGATATAAAACCTCCAAGCAAGATTTGACCTTTGAATAAGGCGCGATTTGTTTCAAAAATCAGTTCGGAAGTGTTTAGGGTTAAAGACAAAGTTGATGTGCCGATAACAAAATTTTCTTCGGGGATAATTTCTTTACCGCCATAAAATCCGCCGGTAAGCGTTCCGCCAGAAATAATCGCCTTATTGATTTTGCCGCCGATTGTTAAATCGCCTGATGGAGAAAGTTTGTTTGAGGCGTTGAAGAAATAGATTTCATCGATTGAATCCCCCTGAATGGTGAGCGGCGAACTTGTGGCGGATTTTATGCCCCCCGAATCCGAGTAAAAAACCAATCTGCCTTGCTCGTCAAGCACCGGAATTTGCGACCCTTGGGGCGTTTGAGACGCCTTGAAACCACCAAGGGTTGCGGTGTTAATAGCGTAGCCGGACGATACTATTCTTTGGCGCGGCGACAAGGTTTCGGCGTCGCTAAAATCCGGGAGCGCGGCGACTTCGATTTGTAGATAATAGTTAGATTCGGTAAAATTTAAAGTTAGAGGGTCAAAACCGAGCGAGGCGTCTCCGAGGCTGGCGTTGAAAACGCCCCACTCGACATTAAGCGGTACAATATTTGGAACTCCCGCGGGCCAAAGTTTCGTTCCCGTAGCGTTTGCGTTCCAAATTGAAAAACGGAAATAAAAGCTTGTCCCTTCGTCGCCCAGAAGATTTCCTTCGTTGTCGTACAATCTTCCTTGGTAAGAGATAATGCGCGGAATCTGGGTTTCGGAAAGTGCGGATTGAAATGGAAAGAGAAGAATTGTAAGAGTAAGGATTGAAAATAGCGGAACTCGAAAATTTCGAGAATTAATAAAAAAAACCCACTTTCGTAGTAGGTTGACTACTTTGGATTTAAGGGGGCTGCTTGTTACCCTCTTAAACATATCTCCTCCTCGCTTTAGTTTATCGAGGACCATGCAGCCAATCGCATGAATACTCGCTAAACTTTAGCGCTCCTCCCAATTACACTATAACATATAAGATTTTGTTGGCAATAGGGTTTTGGGGATAAGTTGGGGATAACTTTTAGTTGTTAATTGTTAGTTGTTGGTTGTTAGATTTTGGCTAAGATTGATGTTGAAGTCAGACTTCAACAGACAAAAAGTTTGTTTATTGGATTTTGAGGGTTGGGTGTGCTATACTAGATTTAATGTGAAGATCCCTTATCCTAAAATAAAATTTGCTTCGCAGATTATCAACAAGTTCATTTTTATAATGACTTTGTCCGATTTTTTGGTGGCAGGAGCTTTTGGTTTGATAGGCCCAATTTTGGCGGTGTATTTGATTAAACAGATTGAGGGCGGGACGCTTGAGGTGGTTGGTTTTGGTTCAATGATATATTTTATAGTTAACGCTTTATTGAAGATACCGATAAGTAAAATTATTGATAAAAACAAGGCGGAATGGGATGATTTTTATGTTACGCTAAGCGGATATTTTTTAATTAGTTTAATTCCGTTTTTATATATTTTTATCGGCAAACCCATTCATCTTTACATACTCCAAGCGATATACGGGGCGGGAGTCGCTATGTCCTACCCTGGCTGGATGGCGCTTTTTACTCGTCATATTGACAAGGGCAAGGAAGGATTTAGTTGGAGTTTTTATTCCACCAGCGCCAATATGGCGGCAGGCGCAGCCGCGGCCATAGGAGGAATAATCGCTCAAAGAATTGGCTTTTATTATCTTTTTATTCTTGTTGGTTGTTTTTCAATTATAGGTACTTGCTGTTTGATATTAAATCGTCAGAGTATTATCACCAGGGGGCACGTGGTTAGCGTGCCAAGAATAGAAAAGGTGGAAACTAAAGAGATGGATAGCATAGGAAAAGCGTAAATAGTAGAAGCCGATTTCACGAGACTAAGTCTCGTGAAACGGTTCTAAGTAAATATGGAATTTTTAACTCATATTTGGACAATATATCTTTTTGAGCCGATTTTTAATGTTTTGGTGTGGCTTTACGGCAACATAGCGCGTCAGAATTTTGCCCTATCCGTCATTTATTTAACCATAGGGCTCCGCATAATTCTTTTGCCTTTTAGCGTAATAGAAGAGATGGGCAAAGGCAAGCACGGCAAATTAGAAAAAGAGGTTGCCGCTATTGAAAAAAATCCGCATATTGACCCGATGAAAAAGCGCGAAGTGGTGCGAAAATTAATGAAAGAATTCAGGGTTTCGCCGTGGGCAAAAATGATTTCCATGTTCGTCCTCGCTCTTTTATTTTTGCTTTTATACCAGATATTTGTCGGAGGACTCAAACCCGAAAAAATGGTTCATTTATACGGATGGAATTTTCATCCGGATTATATAAACACGGTCTTTTTGGGTTTTGACATGGCAAAAACGTATTGGTATTGGGCCTTAATTCCGTCCCTGCTTTTGTTTGCGGAAATTATTTACGAACAAAAGAAGCATCCGCATTTGGTCAAGCATTCCGACATTGTTTACCGCTATCTTTTTCCGTTTGCCGTGTTTATAATGCTTTGGATGTTGCCTTCCATAAAATCCGTTTTTATTTTGACAATAATGCTCTTTACCCTTATGATTAAGGGGGTGAGAAAATTAAGCAAAATGATGATAGGTTGGGTTACAGATTAATAATCGTCATTTTACGCTATCACAACGCCATTTTTCCGGCGCATCCTTACGGATGCTATTCCATCGGAACTGATACCCGTAAGGGTGTCCGCAAACAATTTACGCCATAAAATATAGCGTAAATTGGCGCCTGCCTGCGCAGGCAGGTAGTTGTGGCGTTTAATGGCTTCTACAAAATATGAGTGACGCAACGCAAGTGGACAAATTTGTATACAATTTTGTGATGGAGGACGTTTTGAAAGGTCTTTTTATCCATGTTCCGCCGGGATACGTGGCCTGCGTTTATGATTTGGGCAGGGGAGTGCTGAAAAAAGTTCTTTTGCCGGGCTTGCATTTAAAAATTCCTTTTTGGCAGAGAGCGAAGCTTTTTAACGTTCAAACTTTGGAATACGGCATTAGCCACGAGTTTAATCCTCAACATGAATTCGCTTTGGGAGACGTGCCGATTTCGGCGGCAACTCAAGACGGTCAGCACGTTTTGATTGAAGGAACGATTTTACTGCGGCTCGACATAAATTACGTGCCGCAAATTTGGCAGACAATCGGTGAGGATTTTGTCCAAAAAATCGTCCGTCCGACCATTCAAAGCCGCGTAAGAATGATTGCGTCGCGCTATAGTTTGCAGGACATTGTCTCAAACCGCCGCGATGTGGTTGAAATGGCGATTAAAAATGAACTTGTCGAGATTTTTACAGAAAGAGGAATAATCGTTGAAAACGTGCTTTTGTCCGAAATTCACAAAGTCAAGCCGCCAGCGGAAAAGAATGATTAGACAGAAACTCGGACTTTCAATGGCCTGTCAAATCTATTTAGAAATGTCATATCCCCCTTGACTTTTTTTAAGAACTGCGCCAATTATTTATAGAAGGCTATCACCCCTTAAAAATAATTGAGGAGTCGCAGAGTTTCCAGAACAAAATTAGCTTGAAATAGCATCTTTTAAGAAACTTTGCGGAGTTATTGTGGTCTACGGCGTCTATTTTTAGTCGAAAAAAACTCTGCGACCCCTCAATTATTTAGATTAGATTTGAACCTCGCCGCTTGAGGCGGGGTAAATTCATTAAGTTTTAGAAAGTTTTAGAAGTTTGAGAAAAGAGCAGGGCGAATTAAAGGGGTGACCGCCCCGTAAATTTGCAACGCTGTCGCCCCTTAAATTTGCGGGGCCTTAAACTTAAACCTTGAACTTAAATTTGCGGATTAATAAACTTATAATCTACCATCCCTATTTTCCCGTGAAAAGATGGGGGATTTATTGTAAATGAAAACTAACCCCCGCCCCGACGAGTCGGGGCGGGGAGAATCTTATTAGTTTAATAGTTCCAACTATCAAACTATTTATAAGATGCGGTCGTGTGTTATAAATATAATAGAGGATTTACGGGGTTTTTATAGCATTAGGACTTGCGCAGTTGAATTAAAATCCCTCCCAACCCCCCTTTATAAAGGGAGAAATTTCCCCCTTTGGGAAAGGGGGATTAAGGAGGATTTATTTTGGCTAAAATCAGAAAAAATAAAATTTTCTATACCCTCTTGTCAATGGCCTTGACAAAAGTCCCTCTTTGGGGTACATTTATATGTTAAGGCAATTCGGCCTTGGCAAATCCCTAATGTTCGATTTCGGGAATCCAAAGGATTCCCGAAATCTTTCCCTAAGTTAAGAAGAACTTTCAAAATTAAATACAAAGGAGCTTAAAAAATGTCAAGCAAATTATTTGGTCTGTTATTTGAATATGTAACGGATACTCACGCGCTGGTGTTGGGGCTCTGTTTAACTGTTTCTTTTATTTTGTTTGCCGCGGCGTTCGTTCTTACTTTCCGCGGCCAGCAGATAAGGAACTACGTGGCAACTTGCGTCTTGATGGCGCTGCTGGTGGGAATAATGCTCGGCGTATTTATCGGATTTTATAATGTCCCGCTTGTTAAAACCGGTGGAGCGTTTAAGCCCAAAGTTTTTTGGACGGTGTGGGACAATGTGGCAAGGGATTCGCTTAAAAAGCCCTCGCAGAACGAAATGTTCACCAATGTTCTGAAAAGCATTGCGGCGACAACGAAAGACAAATACACCGAATTCCTGACAGCCGAGGAGAACGCCAAAACGAAGGAATATCTGCCCGGAAAAGAAATTCCTGATAAAATCGACTACATAGTGACAGAAGAAGGGCTTGAGATTACTTTCGTTCATTACGAATCGCCGGCGTACAAGGCGGGCTTAGAGATCAACGACATCATTCTTTTTATTGACGATTGCGAATGGGAAAATCTGTCGGATAAAATTAGAACGCCGGGCACGCATAAGTTTAGGGTGCTGAAATCCGGTACGGGCAAGGAAGTGGAGATGGAGTTTGAGGTTGGCGCGACAATCAAGATTCAGGGAGTCCGATGGTGGATTGAGAGGGGAATCGCTTATATGCTAATCACTTCGTTTGAAGGCGATGTTGTAGAGGAATTTGAGAAAGCGGCGTCCGAAATCGTGAAGCAAAAGCCCAAGGGATTGATTCTGGATTTGAGGTGGAATTTTGGCGGCGGCATTCCCAAAATGCTTAAAATCGCCAATGCGTGGATGCCTGGAAAAATCGTGCAAATAAGAAAATTTCCGAATGGCACGGAGATCAACGATTACTCCATCAAAAGCAAGGTTGGCGGCAAGTTCAAGAATCTTGCGACCGTGGTTTTAATTGGTAGATATACGGCTTCGGCTTCGGAGGGATTTGTTGGCGGTCTGAAATACCACACGGCTGCGCGGTTTGTGGGAGAGAGAACTTACGGTAAAACTGTGGCGCAAGAGTCAACGGAATTCCCAGATGGTTCACAGTTGCGGGTAACAAAATGGAAGTGGACGAATCCGGGCGGTTTCAAGTACGAGGGAGGAATCAAGCCCGATATTGAAACGGCTCCTGCCAACGCCTTTTTGAAGGCGTGGGAAATCTTGAGCCAGTAGCACCCCTGATTTTATTCGGGGAACAAATTTAACAGCCCTCCGACTTTTCCCGTCATTCAACGGAGCAAAAAGTCGGAGGGCTTATTTTGTTTTGTGATTTGTGCGGATTTGTGTTCTGATTCGTGCGGATTTGTGTATCAGAACGGATTTCTTAACTCCGGCGCGACAACGCCGCCGCCTTTCATTTTAGATTCCTTATTCTTTAAAACCTCGTTCAATAAATTAATCTTAACCGGTTCCAAAAGCGCCAATCGCTGGATTATAATCAACTCTTCCGTCTGGGTGATTAATTTATAAAAATTGCTGTACAAAAATACGCCGGTAATTATAAAACTGATTAAAATGAGCAAAAGCGAGGCAGTAAAGATGACTTGAACCAGTTGTTTGATTGAGAATAATTTATTAAACATAGAAGCCACTTTGTTCGGCTTCGGGAGCCTAAGCCGAACAAATACGCCATCACATTAGTTTAGCATCCAAACCGTTCCTTTGATGTCGGCGGTAATGCCGTCTTTCTGTTTTGACATTAGAAATTCTTTAAAATTAATGTATAATTCCTTTTTTTCCAGTTCCTCGAGGTAACTTAAAACATTCTGAAAATCGCCGTTAAGCGTTAAAGTCAAGTGGAACGGAGTGATGAAAGCGTTTGTTTTTCCCGATTCCAATTTTAATTTTTGCTGCAAGGAATATTTGTCGGCAACGGATTCAAGCAATTCAACGAAATTGATTTCCCCGTTTTTGGGTATAAAAAGAGATTCAATGGTGGGCAGAATTTTTTTTGCGTTTTCCAAGTCATTGATGGTTTTTCGCACATTAAATCTTTCGGCGTATTTTCGCTCCAAATTTTCTCTATAATCGGCAACCTCCTTGTTCAGATAAATAATGTCCCGCCCGGCCGGCAAGACGATAAAAAACACCGCGGCAATACTTAAAACGGCAAACGAAACTATGAAGATTATCAATTTTTGTTTATACGACAGCGCGTCGAGATATTTTTTAATCGACGAAAGGTCAAGAATTTTTTTGGGAGTTATCTCCATATTTGTAGAAGACGAGGTGAACAGCGTTAAAACGGCGAGTTACTTGAAGGCGTCGTTTTTTGTTGCTAAACTTAATTCGAAATTTATGTTTTGCCGCGACAGAAAGTAAGAAATAGGTATTTCGACTTTTGTGAAAAGGCCGGAACCCTCCAGATTTGATTTAAGTCTCAACAAACTGTCACGCGTGAGAGCCATGCCTCGCATTGATACGGCTTTGCCCGGTTCGCTTACGGAAAGATAAGTCAACGAGATTTCATTCGGGACCAAAGGAATTATTTTTTTGAAAGAATCGCTCCAAATAATGTAATTTTTTTGTATTTGGCGCGCCGTCGTTATCTGCTCGTTTATCCGCCTTATTTGCTGGTTAAAACCGCCGTATTCCTTGGTTAAAAGAGCGGCTTGTTCGACGGCGTTGTTGAAATTGTTTATTGAAACGGTTTTAGCAAGGAGAAGGATTATCGCAATAAAAATAACGGCGGCAAAAACAAGACCGACGATATTTTTAATAACAGAAAGTATAATTTTCTGATTCAATTTTTTTTTGTACTCTTGGGGGAGTAAGTTGATAGTAAGCATAGATAATCGCCATTTTACGCCATAACTACGCTATTATACGCCAAAATTTATGGTGTTTTGTGGCGTTGTGATGGCGTCTTGTGTGGCGATTTAATGATTTTCCGGAAACGGATATAAAACACCGCGCAGGGCCAAGCCAATCACCGTGCTTGCGCCAAACGCAGTTTGGTTGAATTCTTCGTCTTTGGACTGAATGTTCCAAAGTTCAAGCGGCGTTCCTCTTTTAACTTTGATTTTTAAATTTTTAGCCAGGCAGGAATCAATTTTCGAGGCATTGGCGCAACCGCCTGACAGAGTTATCGGTTGTCTTTTTCTGCCCACAATCAAGCCGGGGTATGTTTGCAGGGTTTTAAAAATTTTTTTACAGATGTCTTTTATGTAAGAACTGACGACGGGCATTGTTTTATTGTCGCATTGTTTCGGGTCAAACCCGCAGAATTTTTTTATTTTTTCAGCTTCCTCGAAATTGATTTTGAGTTTTTCAGCTATAATTTCCGTCAGTCGGTTGCCCGACAGCGGCAAACTGATGGAGACGGCGGGAACCGCGTTGTCGGCGATTATTAAACTTGTTTGGGTGGCGCCCAAATCAATGATGACTTGTCTCCCTTCGGGAAATGTTTCGCGGGGATATTTTGAGGCTTCGTCTTTTACCTCCACACCAAAAATTTTGGCGCGGAAGTTTATTTTGCCGTCGCCGAACAGCGCCCGGCACAAAGCAACGGCTTCAATCTCAAACGCTATAGGCAAAAGATTTATTTTTTTGAAAATTTTAAGAAAATTGTCGACGATTGTTTTAGGCGCGGCGGCCAAAAATATTTTGTAAGTTTTATCGAAGTTTGACTTCTTGACCTCCTCATCGCTGGCGATTATTTGCCAGTCAAGATAAATTTCCTCCGGCGCCAGCGGCAAGATTGTCGGAAGAATTTCCGTAATTTTCGCGGGAATTTCTTTTCTGTTTTTCGCGGTGAGATTAATCGTTTTTAAAAACGTTTTTGTTTCCGGCAAGGAAACAACGGTGGCGCGGGAGGGGAGGCGGCCGGCGGATTCGAGCAACGAAACAAGACGGTTCTCAAACTGAATTTCGTCTTTAATTTCGCCTTTGTCAACAACGCCTTCGGGGAGTTTAATTTCGGCGTAATTTTTGACGATAAATTTTTGCTTGCTTAAGAAAGTTTTTTTAAATTCCAATCTCAAAAGTTTCATTGAGCGGTCGCCAATGTCAAGCCCGAAACCGTTTTGGATATCATTTAAGATGAGCATGTTTAGAAGCCATCAGACGCCATCACAACGCCATTGTGCGCCAGATTTTATGGCGGTCACTTGGCGTTAGTGATAGCGTAAATTGGCGGTTATTTATTTTTTAACTTAACGACAGTGGACAACGTGGATGTTTTCGTTGAATCGTAAGCCGATTTTGCAGTTTCTAAAAATATTTCAATCGTAGTTATTTCGGTGCTGGTACTACTATTATACCTGAAATTTAAAGCCTTAGCCAGATTGGAAAAAATTATCTGGCCTTGGGGGCGGGAACTCTGCGGCGCTTTCGCGAAATCGGCGATTAAAATTGAAGTTGAAGGAATGGCAAAGGCGACATAATCAAAACTCGCGGGGATGATTTCTCCCGCTTCTGTAACCGCTGGCATTCTGAGCGCCAAAACGTTTTCACCGGTTTGATACAAAGTTTCGTTGATGGACCAGGACGACAGCACCGAATTTGATTCTTCAATCAACTCGGAAATTTTTTGGAGCGCGATGCCGGCCTGGGATTTTGTTTCAAAAGCAGCGAGATTCGTTTGCGAAAGTTTCCACAAGGTCGCGAAGGACGTTGCGACAATCAGAAAAATTATAACCGAAATGGAGATTACGATCAGCGACTCGATGAGAGTAAAACCCCTAATATGCATAATACGCATAAAGTTTCAAAATCAAAAACCAAAAACCAAATATCAAAAACAAATACGCAAAAATATAAAAACTATTTTAATTCCTTCATCCCTTAATTAGAGCAATTAGAATAATTAGAATAATTTTTGCGTTTTTATGTTTTTGTTTTTAATTTTTGGTTTTTAATTTTTGACTTAGTAAGAAGTAATCAGTGTCTGCGTTTGCAAAGTTCTTTGTCCAAAAGCAGTTACCCATTTGATTGTTACAATTATTTTTTTGAGGTTGTCGGAGAGGTCGTTTATCGTAAGCAATCCTTGCGCCGACGGCAAATCGTATAAACTTTGCCTTTTCCAGGTTGGTGGCAGGGAGGGGGAAGCGGCATTGTCGAAATCCCAGTTAAAAGCAAGCCCCGAGATTGCTTGGGCGTTGTCTATTGACGGAAATAATTCATTGTCCGTAACCAAAATTCCAAGATCTCCTTTTTCAAAACTCGCATCCGTTGTAGTATTTAAACGAAAATCGTCCAAGTACAAATCAATGTTCGAGGAAGCGAATGACGCCTTGAGTTTATAAAATGTCGTGGTTGAAAAAATCCTTGTTTCCTGCCAAAGCGTTGTTGGCGCGCCGTTGGAAACTTTTTCAAATTTAATTTTTTCGTCGTTAAAAACGTATCGGTAATAAGAAAAATTGTCTTGGCTTCTGAAAAATAAGCCGGCGAAAGAATTGGCGGCCGCCCCGTTGAGTTTAATTTTTGCTTCAAAACTGCCGTCAGAAACATTGCTTGACGGCGCGGCAATAAGCGCGGTTGCGTCACCGATTTTTTCGTGGTGGCGCGACAATTGGAGAACGTTCGGCGCGGAAGGCGCGTCGTCCGCAACGGCGGTTTTCCATGCCCCTAAATTAAAAGTAATGCCGGTCAAGTCGCCGTTTGTTCTCGCCGCAAGCGAGGAAAACGGCAGCGAGCTCATCTTGTCCATCGAGGCGTTGGCGACATACGACGCGGCGAGCATAAATCTGTTTTCCTGAAAATTTTTCAGCGCGTAAGTTACAGAGGCGATTACGGAAAAAAATAAAACGATCATCCCGATGACGACCATGACTTCTATAAGACCAAGTCCGCGCTGTGACCCGCGACTTAAATCAAATTTTGAAAATTTTATCTTAATCCGTCGCATTTTTAATTCGAAATTCAAATATCGAAATTTGAAACAGTTTTGAACATTTGGATTTTGACCCTCTAACTCCCCCTGTTCCCCGACAAGTCGGGGAACAGGGGGAGAATGTGGGGGTTTATTTCGGATTTCGGATTTCGCGCTTCGGATTTTTAAATTTGCTGAGTGATCGTGTACATCGGCATCATTACCGCGATGGCGATGCCGCCGATGACCACGCCCAAAAATAAAAGAAGCAAGGGTTCTATTATTGACGACATTGATTTAGTAGCGTTGTCTATGTCTTCTTCGTAAAAATTCGCCAATTCTTTAAGCAAAGTATCCACACTGCCCGATTTTTCGCCGACAGAAATCATTTGCGTGACAATGGGAGGAAAAAGTTTCGGGTATCTTCCGATAACTTCGGCAATCCCGAGCCCCTTTTTTAATTCCTCCGCCGTTTCAAGCGCCGCCTTTTTGTAATAAATATTTGACAGCGTGTCGGCCGTGATTTCCAAACTTTGCACGACTGGTATGTCCGTTCTTAAAAGCGAAGAAAAGGTGCGGGAGAACCTTGCCAAATTGATTTTTTGCGCCAATTGACCGATGGCGGGGAAATTTAAAAATAATTTATGGAATATTTTTTGGCCAAGTTTCGTTTTATAAAAACCGATAAAGCCCGCCGCGAACACAATAACCAAAAGCAACGTTATGACGCCGTGAGTGTTGATGAAATTAACCGTTTTAATCAAAATTCTGGTCGGCAAGGGGAGTTCGGCTCCGAACCCTTCAAAAATGCTCATCATTCTCGGCAAAACGTAAACCATCAGGATTGCGACAATGGCGACAGTGGCAACCATTATCACCACGGGGTAGGCGAGAGCAGATTTGATGCGCGAACGTAGCGTGTGCTCTTTTCGCATTTGCATTGCCAGTTCCTCGAAGTTGGCGTCAAGCGTTCCCGAGACCTCGCCGGCGGAGACCATGCTCACAAATGTTTTGGAGAATATGTCGGGATGTTTTGCGAGATTGTTGGTGAGAGTCTGTCCGCCCTCAATGTTCGCCTTCATTTCGAGAATGATTTTTTTAAATCGTTTGTTCGTTGTTTGGTCTCCCAAGGTTTTGAGCGCGTCGGCAATCGGAATTCCGGAGTGCACCATCACGCGCAGGTTTTCAACAAAAAAAACTTTGGTTGAAAAGGAAACGGGATATAGTTTCCATAAAAGTTTTTTTATATTCATAAATTTCTGGGGATGCTGGGCATCTTTGCCCAGCATTGGAATTTCAGGAATTGTTTAGGTTAATTTAATTAGACATTCTCATCTTACTCTCTCGTCACCCTTATCACTTCCTCTATTGACGTTATTCCTTTTATCGCTTTGTAAAATCCGTCTTCCGCCAAAGTTATCATATCTTGTTTTTCGGCGGCTTCATGAAGTTTGTCGGTTGTCGCCTGGCCGTGAATCAGATTGCTGACTTCGGGCGTTACTTCCAAAACCTCAAATAGACCGAGTCTGCCCTTATAACCCTCGTTGCCGCAATTTCGGCATCCTTCCCCTTTGTAAAAAGTCAGATTTTTGAGAGTGTCGACGGCTTTGATTAAACCGAGTTTTTTGAGATGCTTGAAAATTTTTTCAACATTGAACAATCTTTCGAGTTCCCCGATTTGCTCGCTCGCAAGTTTATACGGTTTGCTGCAATTTTTACAAACCTTTCTCACCAAACGTTGCGCTACAATCATATTGCAGGTGTAGGCGACCAAAAACGAGGGAATACCCATATCGATAAGGCGGGGGAGCGAGGTGACGGCGTCGTTGGTGTGCAGAGTTGAAAGAACCAAATGTCCGGTCATAGCGGCGTTAATGGCGATGTCAGCCGTCTCGTTGTCGCGGATTTCGCCGACCATAATAATGTTCGGGTCTTGGCGCAAAAGAGCGCGCAGCCCCGTGGCAAAAGTGAAACCGATTTTCGGGATTACCTGGCTTTGGTTTATGCCGGGCATTTTGTATTCAATGGGGTCTTCAACAGTTGAAATGTTAACCTTTGGCGTGTTTAAAATACCCATTATCGCGTAAAGTGTGGTGGTTTTGCCCGAACCGGTCGGACCTGTGATAAGCTGGATGCCATGGGGTCTTTTGATGTTTTTTTTGACAATTTCAAGAGGTTTTGGCAAAAAACCCAGGGCCTCAAGAGTAATCGGCTTTGTGGTTTCGGGCAACAAGCGCAAAACGATTTTTTCGCCGTCAAAAGTGGGCAAAATGGACACGCGGATTGAATAATGGTATTCTTTGGCGCTGATTTTGAATCTGCCGTCTTGAGGAAGCCGATGCTCGTCTAATTTCAAGTTTGAAAGAATTTTAATGCGCGCCACAATGCCGGCGTGGACGGTTTTCGGCAAATTCATCACATTCCTCAATATGCCGTCAACGCGGTATCTGATGTTCACTTCCTGTTCGGACGGCTCCACGTGGATATCGGAGGCGTTTTCGTAAATCGCGTGCTCCAGAATGCTGTCAACAATTCTGACGACTGGCAAGTCCTCAGCGAGTTTTTTAAGTTTTTCGGAATCTTCTTCGGTTTTTTCTTCCGCGCCGCCGGTCAACGCCGAAATCGATTCAATTTCGGCTTTGAGCGTGGAGCGATATTGTTTTAGGATATTTTCAAGTCCGGTGGGGGAAGTTAGATAGATTTTGGCGGGAAGCCCGGATTTCCGCTCTATAAATTCAAATATTTGCAGATTTGTCGGGTCAAGCGTCGCCAATTTCAACTCGTCAACGGTTTTATCGACCGGCGCGGTAAGATAAGTGGCAGCAATACCCGGCGGGACAATGTATAGAATGTCCTTTCTTACGATTTGATTTTTCAAATCGTTATAAGGAAGTTTAAAATAGTCGGCAATTGCCTCAAAAAGCGCGTCTTCGCTCAGCAGTTTTGAATCAAGGAGGTAGTTTTCAAGCGGCATTTTTTTCTTTTTCGCCTCAAAGCCCCATTTTCTCGCGGTTTTACTGTCCGCGAGTTTCCCCTCCTTTATCGCTTTTTTGATGATTTCGTCTTTAAAATAAGACATACATATAATCCCCCCTAATCGGTGTAGAAATTATATCAATTTCCGAAGTTTCAATCAATTGACTGGTGGATAACTTTTTGGTATATTATTATAAACAAATACATTTACATTTTTGTGAGAATGCCCATCATGCAATGAGGATGCCCAGCATCCCCAGAAAAGCATCCCCGGAAATATGTTTTTAAAATTTTTATGGCTTGACCGGCCGAGCAAAGTTACGATTTTTTTGTCCGCGATTTTGGTTTTAATTTCGTTTATTTTGATTACTTACATCCTCGTCGCGCTCCACGGGCAAAAGGATGAGATTTCTTACGTTGTTTTGCATTCGTCGGTTTATTTCGGCATTGACAGCATCGGTCCATTGTGGCAGTTGTTTGTTCTTCCGTTCTTCGGTTTCTCAGTTTTTTTGTTAAACTTGTTTATTGCCGACCGTCTATGGAAACTCTCTCTTTTTTACAGCCGCTTGGTTTTAATGTCCACCGCGTTTATTGAGGTATTTGTTTTATTGGGATGCGTGTCGTTGTTAAAATGGAATGTGTAGGGTTTAAATTATCCTAATGTACGAATTATTTTTTTCCGAATCAACGAATTTGTAGATTTGTAGATTTGGAGATTCGTCCGTAATTTGTAGATTCGGATAATTTCTATGTTCGTAATCAAAGTTTTTATCATAACGACGCTCTCTTTTTTAATCGCCATGCTCTGGGTGCCTTTTTTGGCTAAATTTTTGCGTAAACACAATCTTGGCAAGCAAATACGCGACGCGGCGCAGACGCCGATTTACTCCGAACTTCATAAGGCGAAATTGGGCACGCCGACTATGGGCGGCGTTTTGGTTTGGGTCACAGTGGCGTTTTTGGCGTTTCTTTTTTATTTTTTGGACAGATTTGCAGGTTGGGAATGGGCAAAATTTTTAAATTTCTTAACAAGACCGCAAACGTTTTTACCCTTAGGCGCCTTGATCGCTTCAGCGCTGGTCGGTTTGGCCGACGATTATTTGAATATCAAAAAAATCGGCGGAAATGGCGGAGGATTGCGCGTCAGGCACCGCCTTTTGATTTATACCTTTATCGCGATTGTCGGCGCTTTATGGTTTTATTTTAAATTGGATTGGGACGTCTTCCGCGTTCCTTTTTTGGGAGATTTCAACGTCGGAATTTGGTATATTCCGATTTTTATTTTTATAATCGTCGCCACTGCTTTTTCGGTCAATGAAACCGACGGCCTGGATGGTTTGGCAGGCGGCACTTTAATGACTGCTTTCGGCGCTTACGGCGCCATCGCTTTCGCCCAAGGAAAAATTGAACTTGCCGCCTTTTGCGGAGCGATAATCGGCGCGCTTTTGGCGTTTTTGTGGTTTAACATTTATCCGGCGAAGTTTTTTATGGGCGACACCGGCGCGATGTCTTTGGGCGTGGTTTTGGGAATAATCGCCATGCTTACCAACACCGCTTTGTTTTTGCCTGTGATTTGCGGGGTCTTCGTACTTGAATCCGTTTCCGTCATTATCCAGACCGTTTCAAAAAAAATATGGGGCAGGAAAGTTTTTCTTTCCGCCCCGATTCATCATCATTTGGAAGCCAAGGGTTGGCTTGAATCCAACATTGTCATGAGATTTTGGGTAATTTCCGGCGTTTTGGCGGTTATCGGGGTGATTTTGGTTCTTGTTGACCGGTCGATGTAAATTATCTCGGTTTTTTCTCTTCTTCCTCTTCCTTTTTCTCTTCCGTTATCTTTCTTTTGCGCGCGTCTTGTTTCTCAGGTTCTGGAATTTTAACTTCTTCAAGTTCGCCGTCGGCTTCTTCTTCAAGCGGGATCACGCATTCGCAAGCCGGACACCGGCATTGAAATCGCGGCTTCCCGCATTTTGAGCATTTTTCTATCATAGCTATAAAACTCTTAGTATCATATGATTTTAGTTATAAAGTTATGTGGCAGTTTGTTGATAAAATTATAACATAGTATAATATTTTGTGAAAGGTCGGGGCGGGTTTATATAAATTTGACAGATTTATACACCGCTCAAGTCAAGATATTTTATGATATAATTAATATATGATATAATTAATATTGGCAATTGAGATATGAATAATATCAATACAATGAACAATATGAATAACAAAAAAAATAAAAAAAGAATCTTATCAATAATTTTAGTGACTGCCCTGGTTATTTTAATAATAGTTGGAGGTATCAATTTGTATTTATGGTTAAAGAAAACGCCTCAAGAAAAAGCGGCTGTGGTTATCAGCGAGTCAGTTCAAAAAGCGGCAGCAGGGGTCTTGCCGGAAAATATCGTTCCCTCTTCAAATCCATTGGAAAAATTGCCTGAAATCAATCCGGTCGAAAAATCTAATCCTTTTAAAGATATTTATAGAAATCCTTTTGAATAAAAACTGCCTCAAACGCTCAGTTTTTATTTTTGAAAGTAATTCTTAAAAATATGTTCACTAATATGCGAATCGCTCTCAAACTGGCTTTATTTGTTATTATGCTCGTCGGCGCTTCATTTTTTGTTTATATATCAATAGCGAAAGGGCTCACTGAAGCTGACATTGTTTTTCCAATTAAAGAATTAGGAAATTGCGGGGATAAAAACGAATGCAAGCTTTTTTGCGACAAACCGGAAAATCTGAAAGCATGCCTTGATATTGCGGAGAAATACAATTTAATTTCCGCGGAAGAAATTAGAAGGGGTAAAAAATTTGCGGAAATAGGCGAGGGACCCGGCGGCTGCACTTCTCAAAGTTCCTGCGAAGCATATTGCAATGATATTGGTCATATTGATGAATGTTTAGATTATGCCGAACGGCATGGTATATTGCCCCTCGATGAATTAGAAGAGGCGAGGAAAGTGCAAGCTGCATTAAGAAGAGGAGCGCAACTCCCGGGTGGATGCAGAAATAAAGATGAATGCGATGCCTATTGCGAAAATTCTGAGCATACAGAAGAATGTATCGCTTTTGGCGTAGAGGCTGGTTTCATTCCTCCTGAAGAAGCTGAAGAAGCAAGAATGGCCTTGGAAGCGATTAAAAAAGGCGTTAAACCGCCGCCGTGTCGAGGAAAAATGGAGTGCGATGTTTATTGTTCCAAGCCTGAGTATTTTGAGGAGTGTATAAGTTTTGCTGAAGCCGCTGGTTTTGTTTCACCGAAAGAGGCCGAAATGGCTCGTAAAACAGGAGGAAAGGGCCCGGGCGATTGTAAGGGCAAGGAAGAATGCGAGAAATTTTGTGAAGACGAAAACAATTTTCAGGTTTGCGTGGATTTCGCAGTTGAATATGGCTTGATGTCTTCTGAAGACGCCGAAATGGTTCGTAAAACAGGAGGAAAGGGCCCGGGCGATTGTAAGGGCAAGGAAGAATGCGAGAAATTTTGTGAAAATCCAGCTAATCAAGAAGCATGTTTCAATTTTGCTAAAGAACACGATTTAATTTCCGAAGATGATTTGCGTCAAATGGAAGAAGGGAAGAGTATGATGTTAGAAGCGTTAGACACCGCTCCACCCGAGGTGATAGAATGTTTGGAATCCGCTTTTGGCGCGGGATTGGCGGAAAAACTTCAAATTGGCGCGGTTTTGCCGAGTCGAGAAATGGGTGATAAGATGCGAGAATGTTTTGAGGAAGTGTTTAAAGGCGAAGGCGCTCCGGGAGGCCCGCCCAGTGAATTTCCCGGCGGTCCTCCGGAAGAATTTCCCGGCGCTCCGAAAGAATTTCCACCCACTGAAACCCCAATGCCTCCAAAGAAAGGACAGGAGCTCCCAAGAGAAGGGTGGGGACAGCCATGCCCAATGGACGCGAGAACTTGTCCGGACGGTTCGTATGTGGGCAGAATACCTCCAAAATGCGAATTCGCACCCTGTCCAGGTCTAGGCAAAACAATAGTGCCGGAAATACTCGCACCAAAGCCTGAGGAGTTTAAGGAGTTTACGCCTCCGGAGATTGCGCCGCCAGAATACCCGTCTCAACCGTCAGAATAACCTCCTTCTTTGTCATTTTGGAATTTGTTCGACACCGCCCCGACTTAAAGTCGAGGCGGTGTCTTTCTATACAAGGACAAGGTCAAGGCGGATTTTTTAGTTGAATAATTTTTTTAGTTCTTTTTTTACTTGTTCGAGAACGCGGCGGCGTTTTTGAGGAAGGTTTTTGCCGGCGCGGTTGATGTAAAAATTAAGCATGGACATTGCCGATTGATACGGCGTCCCTTTGCGCCGCCAACTTAATTCCGCCGACTGCTTAAGCGATTTGGCGATTTTTTTCGGGTCGTCCCAGGTAAAAATTCTCGGCTCTAAATTAAGAGCGTTGCTTTCGCGCGTAACTTGCCCCGACCAATATCGCGAGTTTTGTTTTTTGTTTTTCACCGCGACCATATTGTAAAATATTTTTTTGCTCGCATAACTGGTTCTATTATATCATGAAATGGCGCGCCGAGAAACGGATGTTTTTTTTAACGCAATATTTGACAAAAATTATTTTTTTATTTATTATTTAATCATTCCGGGACAGCCCCCGACGTATCATCGGGGCGTCGGGACTTATTAATTCATGGCACTAAGATTATTTAAAAAAGATTATAGAAGACGGTCATATAAAAATACACCTTCCGGGG
>DYHP01000008.1:24503-24620 GCA_020724105.1 Candidatus Methylomirabilis sp.
TTTTCTTAGGTTAAAATTTATTTGTAGCTTATTGAGATTCTTCCGGGGTAGCTCAGTGGTAGAGCAGTTGACTGTTAATCAATTGGTCGTGGGTTCGAATCCCACCCCCGGAGCCAG
>DYHP01000009.1:0-12338 GCA_020724105.1 Candidatus Methylomirabilis sp.
TAGAAACTGGAAAAATCTGATAGGCGCGAGAAGGTCCTTATTCCTCTGCCATCTATTATACAACAATCTTTGTCAAAACAAAACCCCCTGCGATTTTCTCGCAAGGGGCAAAATTTCATCAATGTAATCAGTGATTAAAAATCAGTAGGCTTTAACTGTTCCTTCAACTCATCGTCCCATTGCACTTCTTTTACCTTAATCTCAATGCCTCTTTTCAACAGCATTTCGGACGAACGCCAATTCCTTTTGTCCGGCGCGCCCAAGAAATTTCCGAGCAGAGTTCCCAAATACCGGAACAAAATCGGATTTTTTTTGTAAATGTTATCTGAACAAGACGGGTCGCGGTTCGTGTCACAGATGAAAAAATTGAATTTACCATACGCATGGTGAACCAAAAATTTCAGATTATTGCTCCAAACCGACATCTTGTAATCTTTATGTGTGGAAAAACCCGCCGGCGGATATTCGTATGTCACCGAATCAAAAATGGACTTTCCTTCAAACTGAGCGGGGATGTCAAAACCCAAAGCGTCTATGACAGTCGGCGCCAGAATCGCATGGTCGGAATTAACAGCGATTCTCTTCCCCTTCGGAACCGCGCCTTTCCACACCATCACGAGCGGAACGTGAGTCAATTCCTGATGAAGCGAGTGGCCGTGCCCGAACGAACCGTGCTCTTCAAATTCTTCGCCATGGTCGGCGGTAATAATCACCAGCGTGTTTTCAAGAAACCCCAGAGATTCAAGCGATTGCAAAAAATTTCCCAGATATTTGTCGTGATAAGTGACATCGCCCTTATAAAGAGCGCGCAATCGTTCCAAATCGCGGTAATTAATGCTTAATTTGCCGGTCTTGATGTCTCCAATTTGCGCGTGAGTTATTTTCGGAATTATCGGACCTTTATAGGGTTGGGCATCGTACAACCGAAGAAAATGTTCCGGCGGCGTGTAAGGCGAGTGGACGTCAATTGTGTGAATATAAACAAAATATCTGTTTTGTCCGTTCTTTTTTATCCAATCCAGCGCGGCGCCGAAAAGGTGCGGGGCGCCGGATTTTTTGTTTTCCACTATATGGTTGGTGTAATAATCCCATCCGCGGTTGAAACCAAATTTTTCCGCAATATAGGCATTGGCGATAAAAGCGCCGGTCCGGAGTCCCTTGTCTTGAAGAATCTGCGGGAGCAATTTCAATTCGTCCGAAAGGATCGCTTTTTCCGTTTGCGCTTTATGCGTCAAAGGATATGCGCCGGTCAGCATTGTGGCGACCGACGGCTTAGTCCAGTCCTCAGCAGAACTAAATCTTTCAAACAAAATGCCCTGTTTGGCGAAGCAATCAAATTCCGGAGTTTTGATTTTCGGAGCGGATATTCCGTAAGCAGCCAAGTGGTCGGCGCGCTGCGTGTCAATCATTATAAAGATTACGTTTTTGACTGTAGGGAGTCGGACTCCCCGAGGGAGTCCGACTCCTCTTGGTTTGGCGCTGACGTAAATTCCCGCATCAGCCATTACCAGCTTGAACCGGCTCTCGGAACAATGAAATCCGATGTCAAACTTAACCGCCTTGCCGGAAAAATCCCCAAGGTCCGCGATTTTTAATCGAAATTCTTTGAATTTTTCCGGTTTGAGTTTTTCGCCAAAAATAACCCGCTCTTTTTCGCCGTCCGCCTCCATCCCCCGACTTAAAGTCGGGGGACTTCGGTGGGACAAGTCCGCTTCCATGGTAACCGAAAAATCGCAAGATTCATCTCCCTGTTCCGACGCCTTGGTCAGAATAGGGGGAGCTAGAGGGGGTTTTTTCTCCCCCTGTTCTCCGACTTGTCGGGGAACAGGGGGAGTAAGTGGGGGTTGTTCTGCGTTCTCCAGTTTTAAATATGCGGCAAATTTCGGTCGAAATCTTTCTTCGGGAATTTGAATGTAATAAGTAAGGGCGAAACCGGAACGAAGAATCAAGGCGCCGGTGTTTTTCCCGCCGCGGTTTGTCCTGCCCGCCGCCAAATCGCGCTTCGGCAAAATAATTTCGTCTTCCTCATTGTCGCTTTCGGCAAAATAAACATAATCAACCGCTGCCGCGGTATTGTCTTTGAGATTGACGCCGTCCCATTTGAACAAAAGGCGGTTCTCGCCGCGCGCGAGCATTTGCCTGCCGATTTTGATGCTGTAAACTTTCCACCAATCCCGGATGAAATCAATTTTGCCTATCGGATGATTATTTACATAAACCGCAACCGACTTTGATTTCTCCGGCCGCATTCTGATTTTAAGAATCAGATCGTCCTGACCAAGGGCGGGGAAAAAAATTTGGGAAAAATCGCCGCGCGTTTGGGTGAAAGTCACACTCTCTTCCCTGCCATTTTCGCCCCAGCCGGTGTTCCATCCTCCCAAGGCGTACTTAAAATAATCCGTCGCGCCAAAATCAATGAAAAGGCCGTCCGCCGCGCCGAATCCCGATGAATCAAAGGAAGGCTGGCGATTGCGCAAACTCGCGAAATTTATCCTCTCGGCAAAATCAAAAATCAATTTTTGATTCTTCAAATCAAACTTGGCGAGAGCGGCTTTATTTCTGGCGAACCGACCGACTGTCTCCGACCGCTCGCAAAAACACAAAAGCAAAATAATCAAGAAAATCATCCATTTCATTTCGCTTTCTCCTTTAGTGTTAAGGTTGTTAAAGAACAAATTTGAAACTATTTATATTTTGAAAAATACTTAATCCAACTCTTTATATGTTCTCTCGTCGGCTGATGGAACAATCCTTTAATAAACCCCAAAAGCGCCGATTCGCGGCGGTGAAAATGAGTCATTTGGGCGCACGAAAGGTAAACGACCCTTTTTCCGTTTTGCCAAACTTGGCGCGAGAGGTCGCAATCGTCAAAGTATAAAAAGAAACGTTCGTCGAATTTGGCAAGTTTCCCGTAGTCCGACTTTCTCATCATTAATGCCGAACCCAAAATCCAATCAACCTCGCGAATCTCATTATGATTCCAGTCCGTCATTAAATACCACCTTAAATGCTTTTTGCCGAAAGGCAAAAGACCCAAAGGAGTGCGGCGAAAAATCGGCGTATACCATTTTGGAAAGCGACAAACGGAATACTGCAGAGTGCCGTCGGGATTTAAAAGTTTGGGACCGACAAGCCCTGCTTCCGAATGCGCGTCAAGATACCCTGCCATTTTTAGAACGGCGCCGGCGTCGATAATCATATCGGGATTTAAAAATAATAACTTTTCTCCCTTGGCGTAACTTGCGCCCAAATTATTGCCGGCGGCAAATCCCAAATTTTTTGACGAAGCGATTGTTTTTCCCCCCCCACCAATTCTATTGGAGGGGCAAATCTCGGGAAATTCAAAACGAAGCATTTTTACTGTGCCGTCGCGCGAAGCGTTATCAACGACTATAATTTCGTAAGACAAACCGATATTCGCCCCCTTGATGCATTTCAAATTTTCTCGAAGCAAGTTTTTGTTGTTATAAGAGACGATGATGATAGATAATTCCATATTTTCTCTTTCTAATTGCCTTGGACAGCAATTTAATGAAGTCTCCGTAAGCGCACAGGTTTTCTGTTTCAAAAAAAAGAATGAAAAGAAACTTAACAAACTCATAGGGCAGAATCGCCCAGGCGTCGCGCAAAAAATTTTTCAAAGAATCATTTTTAACGAGCGTAAGCAAGTGGTTTCTGGTTGACCAAAAATTAACCAAATTGGACCTTTTGCGCCTTTCTTTGAGCATTTTGAAAAAGGAAAGGACTCCCATTCCTTTGGCCCCGCGAAAATGATAAGCAAAGGCGTTTGGCTCATAATACGCTTTCCAGCCCAGATTAAAGAGCCGCCAGCACAAATCAACATCTTCTTTATAACTGAAAAAATCCTCGTCAAAGTACTCGCCACCCTTCGACTCCGCTTCACTCCGTTCAGGGAATAAAATGTAGCCCGAACCTGTCGAAAGGTTAGTGCCTGAGCTTGTCGAAGGCCAACATCTTATTCTCGCGTCTTCCAGCGCTTTAAGCCGGAACATCGGCAGGGCGCCGGAAACGCCGAAAACATAGCCGGGTTTGTCAAATTTTTCTCCATCAAGCTCGCCCGCGCCTTTGTCCGCACACTGGCGAGTTTTTTTCATCACAAGCCCCGCGCTGTCAATAATTGACGAAAGAATCACTTCCGAAGTTTTGCCAATGGTATCTAGATCCCAATAAGCGCGCAAGAGTTTCGGACCGATTACGCCGACTTCTTCTTTTTCAACCAATGTTTTAACCAAATTTTCAAGGCAGTTCAAGTCCAAAATTATGTCTTGGTTCATCAACAAAATAAAACACTCAGCGTCTTGCGGAATTTCTCCCCTCCTCATCTGACCGTAAAAAGCGTTGCGGACCATCTCGATGCCCTGATTGTGCGTCTTGGCAAAACCCAAATTTTTGGTATTTCTTAAAAATTGGAAATGGGGGAAATTTGTTCTAATGTAATCAATTGTGCCGTCAATTGAGCCGTTGTCGATTATCGTAACCTTAAAATCAGGCAAGGTTTGCCTTACAAGCGACGCGATTGCCTCGGGCAGATATTTCATCCCGTTCCAGGTGACGATATTTACGTATACACGCGGCTGCATAAGCCTACAAAACTACAAATTATTCTACAAATTATACAAAACTACAAATTATTTTTGTAGCTCAATTCGTAGTTTTGTATGCTCTTATCGTATCAAAAATTGAGAATTAAAACAAGCCCCATCATTTATAAGCGATGGGGCGGCGATTTGCGTCATCCAACCAACAAGAACACAAATACAGGGTTTTAAATCTCACTTCAAATACACAGCGATGGTAAAAACTGCGATTACAACTGCGCCTATAATTATGTAGATATTTCTGTATTCCGTAATCTGCATCCTTAGGATCTGTATCCGGCAAATCTCCTTAAATATTTTCTGGCGGTCGGGGTCATCCTTTCTCATTTTATTGTACTCATCGCAATATATCTTTTCCAAGTCATCAAGGAACCCTCCGCGGCGCTTGAGAATAGATGTGTGAATTATTGCGGCAAGAAAGAAAATAATGAAAATCACTAACACAATTGTCATTACCATCTTACATCCCTCCTTTATCCTCCTAAGTTTTGTCTTGCCCGCCCAAGTTTTAAAAAAACTTGTGGTGGGTGAACAAAATTTTGGAGGGTTTGCCTCGTTTTTATAACGGGGCTCTGCAAATGAATTCTATAAAGAGATACCCGATGCCCACGATAAAAGCCAGACAAAAGGCGAAGCTGGCGCATTTAAAGACGAAACCGTAAATTTGACAGTAGATAACGCTGGCGCGTAGCGCCGACATGCCGGCTTTCTCCAAAACCGACAATGCGAGATCTCCTCTTTCGCTGTATCCCGCCGCCTCCTCGTCGAGGATGAGAACTAACACTTTCTTCATCAGTATAATTGAATAAGACACGAGCCAGCAACCAGCCGCGCAAACCAGCCAAATCCACCAATGCTCTCCGAGATATTTTGCCGTTTCTCCCAAAAACATTCCGACTTGTTCCATTTTTTACCTCCCTGCCCCGCCATAGGCGTGGGCTTTGTTTTTAAAGGTCGTTTAAGGCACTTTGCCTTCCTATGTTATTTAAACAGAAAAGCAGAAAAATGTCAATAAACTTTATACGATAAGCGAATCTGAGGGTTCGCACTACGTTTTAAACCCCTTCTTCTTTCATCTCCTCCAATAACCGCTTCGCTTTTTTAGACAATTTCCTCGGTGTTTTAACAACGATTGTCACCAAATGGTCTCCCCTCTTGCCTCGCCAAAGCTCTGAATGAGTGGAGGCGGGTCCGGAACTTTGCAAATGAGGAGCGCCTTTGCCGCGCAAGCGGATTATTTCGCCGGATTGGACGCCGGCCGGGATTTTCAAATCCACTCCAGCCAAATCCACCAATGCTCTCCGAGATATTTTGCCGTTTCTCCCAAAAACATTCCGACTTGTTCCATTTTTTACCTCCCTGCCCCGCCATAGGCGTGGGCTTTGTTTTTAAAGGTCGTTTAAGGCACTTTGCCTTCCTATGTTATTTAAACAGAAAAGCAGAAAAATGTCAATAAACTTTATACGATAAGCGAATCTGAGGGTTCGCACTACGTTTTAAACCCCTTCTTCTTTCATCTCCTCCAATAACCGCTTCGCTTTTTTAGACAATTTCCTCGGTGTTTTAACAACGATTGTCACCAAATGGTCTCCCCTCTTGCCTCGCCAAAGCTCTGAATGAGTGGAGGCGGGTCCGGAACTTTGCAAATGAGGAGCGCCTTTGCCGCGCAAGCGGATTATTTCGCCGGATTGGACGCCGGCCGGGATTTTCAAATCCACTCGACCGTCAACCGTTTCAACTTCAACAATTGCGCCAAGCGCCGCCTGGCTGAAAGTAATTTCTTTTTCGCTTAAAATGTCAAAGCCTTCGCGCTCAAATCTTTTATCGGGCTTAACACGAATCCTGGCATACAAATCCCCAGCCCCGGCGCCGCGTCTGCCCGCCTCGCCTTTTCCCGAAAGGCGAATCGCCTCGCCATCGGAAATGCCGGCGGGAATTTTCAAAACCAGCGTTTCCTCTCCTTTTACCGCGCCCGCGCCGCCGCATTCGGAGCATTTTTTCTCCGCCCGGCTGCCGGTTCCGTCGCAATCGGGGCAGGGCGAAACGGTTTGAAAACTGCCGAATAAAATTCTTTTTTGGCTTACCACCTTGCCGTGGCCGCCGCAGGTTTTGCAAGTTGTTTTTTTGCTGCCGCGCTCCGCGCCTTCGCCGCCGCAGGTGGGGCAAACCAAATCTTTATAAAGCGACAATTCTTTTTCCGCGCCGAAAACCGATTCCAAAAAATCAACAGTCAAATCAACCTGAATGTCGCGTCCTTTTTTGCGCCGTTTGCGTCCCTGCGTTTGTTCGGAAAATCCGCCGCCGAAAAAATCTCCGAAAATGTCGCCTAAATTGCCGAAATCCCCCGACCACTGTTGGGGTCCGCCTTGGGCGGAAAAATCCTCATATCTAAATCCGCCAAAAGGCCCGCCGCCCATGCCTCCCATATTTTGGAAATCGCTGCCAAACTGGTCGTATTGCGCCCGTTTGCCGGAATCGGACAAAACTTGATACGCTTCGTTGATTTCTTTGAATTTTTCAGAGTTTCCGCCGCGGTCTGGATGATGCTCCATTGCCAAACGTCGAAAAGACGCCTTAATTTCATCAGGCGACGCATTCTTGTCTATTCCAAGTGTTTTGTAGTAATCCTTTTGCATAATTTAGAAGCCATTCAATTGACTTCTTTGAAATTATTTGTTAATCTTAAAGCAGTGTGAATCTGTGGGAAAATCAGTGGCGGTCTTCACATTATAAAAACAGGAGGACATCAATGCTCATTAAAATCACTTTCAAAGATTTGGTGAATTGCAATCCGATAAACAACTCATACCCCCCGATGACTTCTCTAAGAATGCAAAACACGGAAATTATAATTCCCGAAGAAACTTTCAGAAAGATAGAAGACGGTTATACCGTGATTCTTGAAGTCAAACAACGCAGGTGGCGAGGACCGTTATTGGAATTTGAAACCATTGCCGGACGTTTTTCTTCCGTAAAGTTTCAAATCGACCCCAACCTGATTTCTGAAATCAAAGAGATTGTGTAAGCCTCAAACTCTCCGAAAAATCGGAGAGTTTTTTTACCCTCTTTAACTCCCCCTATTCCGACCGAAGCGTCGGAACAGGGGGAGAATGTGGGGGTGTTAAGGGTCACACCCCGCCAAACAGGGCGCGATCCTTTCGGGATTCGGGATTGGAAATTTGAGAAATCATAATTCGCCGTCGGCGAATTATGATTTCTCTTTATATTCTCCTTCAATCGGCCCCTTGTCCTCCGAAGCCTTGGCAGAGGAGGATTCGCCCGACGGCGGCTGCTGTTTGTACATTTCCGCGCCGATTTGCTGAACGATTTGACTTAAATCATCCATGGCCTTGCGGATGCTTGCGGCGTCATCGCTGTCTTTGACTTTTTTCAAAGCTTCCAATTTTTCTTCAATTTTTGATTTAACATCGGGTTTGATTTTATCGGCAAAGTCTTTAAGCGTTTTTTCTGTGGCGTGAATCATCGTGTCCGTTTGGTTTCTCAAATCAACGGTTTCCTTTCTTTTTCTGTCTTCTTCGGCGTGCATTTCCGCTTCTCTTTTCATTTTCTCGATTTCTTCTTTGGACAAAGCGCCGGAATCACGGATGGCGATGTTCTGCGATTTGCCGGTTGCTTTGTCTTTAGCGGTAACGGTCAAAATGCCGTTGGCATCTATGTCAAAGATGACTTCAATCTGGGGAATGCCGCGCGGCGCCGGAGGGATGCCGTCTAAAATAAATCTGCCGAGCGTGCGATTGTCCGTCGCCATTGGTCTTTCGCCCTGCAAAACATGAATTTCCACCGAGGTTTGGTTGTCAGCTGCGGTTGAGAATATTTGCGATTTGGAAGTGGGAACAGTGGTGTTGCGGGAAATAAGCGGAGTCGCCACGGCGCCCAAGGTTTCAATGCCCAAAGTTAAAGGCGTTACGTCCAAAAGCAACACATCTTTCACATCGCCTGATAAAATCGCGCCTTGAATGGCCGCGCCTTTTGCCACGCATTCCATCGGATCAACTCCCCTTTCAACTTTTTTACCGAAATAATTTTCAATAAATTCCTGAACTATCGGCATTCTGGTCGGACCGCCGACCAAAATAATTTTTTCGATGTCGCGCGGCGTAATTTTTGAATCGCGCAAGGCTTGGTCAAGCGGCGACCGGCAGCGCTCAATTATCGATTTGACCAATTCGTTAAGTTTGGCCCTCGTAATTTTCATTACCAAATGTTTGGGACCCTCGGCGCCGGCGGAAATAAAAGGAAGGTTGATTTCAGTTTCAAAAGTGGTGCTTAACTCTATTTTTGCCTTTTCAACCGCTTCCCGCAAACGTTGAATCGCCATCGTATCCTTCCTCAAATCAACTCCCGTATCGCTTTTGAATGCGTCGGCGACGTAATCTAACAAAATCTTGTCCATATCAGTGCCGCCGAGATGGGTGTCGCCCGAAGTTGAACGGACTTCAAAAACGCCTTGGCCGAAATTCATCACCGTAACGTCTAAAGTTCCGCCGCCCAAATCAAAAACAACTACTTGCTGGTCTTTGGTTTCTGACTTATCAAGGCCATAAGACAAAGCCGCGGCCGTCGGCTCGTTGATGATTCTTACGACTTCCAAACCCGCGATGGCGCCGGCGTCTTTGGTTGCCTGCCTTTGGGCGTCGTTAAAATAAGCGGGCGCGGTGATGACCGCTTTCGCGACCGGCTCGCCCAAGAAACTCTCCGCATCCCTTTTTATTTTTTGCAAAATAAAAGCGGAGATTTGCTGCGGCGTGTAATCCTTGCCATCGATATTCCATTTGTGGTTGGTCCCCATTTTGCGCTTAGCGACCATTATGGTGCGGTCGGAATTTGAAACCGCCTGCCGGCGCGCCGGTTCGCCGACCAATAATTGCCCATCTTTGGCAAACGCAACATAAGACGGAAATGCTTTTCCGCCGATTGACGTGCCCTCCGAGGCCGGAATCATCACCGGCGTGTCGCCCTGCATAACGGACGCGGCGCTGTTTGAGGTACCGAGGTCTATTCCAATGATTTTATTCATACTTAGAAGCCACAAGACGCTATCACAACGCTATTTTACGCCAGAAATTTTTGGCGTCAATTGGCGTAGTAATGGCGTAAATTGGCGGTTATTTATATTCTAATCCCCATCCCCCTCTCAAATTGGAGAGGGACGGTTATCAGAACACAGGCCTCGTTTTACTCGGTACTATGTCAGTCCGCGGTATCGGAAATTCTAAATCTCCGATACGTGAATAGAATTATTTTTCTTCTACCGCTATCTTAATTGCCTTTTCCTTTTCAACTCCCGGAACTTTTGGAAAAGTAATTTTTAAGACGCCGTTTTCGGAAACAGCTTTCGCTTTTTCGCCGACTACCGGCACGGGTAAAGCGACCTTGCGATAAAAACTGCCGTAATGAACTTCCTTTCTGTAATAATCTTTCTCATCAACCTCGGTTTTCTTTTTTGTTTCTCCCTTAATAACCAAAAAATCATCTTCAATGGAAATATCAACATCTTTCGGGTCAACGCCAGCTAAAGGACTTTCAACAACGACATCATTGTCTTTCTCGTAAACATCAACAGAAGGAACAAGTCCGACAATCCTTCTGGGCAAAAAAGATAGAAAATCCTCTCGGAAAAATTTATCTATCTCCTCAAACGGATCCCAACGAATTATTGCCATACATTTATCAACTTAAGAACTTAAAAACTTAGAAACTATTGTGTGCCCGCTCGACCAACGAACACAAATTTTAAGTTTATTCCGCCACCACCACCTTGGCTGCCCTAATTACTTCGCCATCCATCAAATAGCCGGCAAGCGCTTCTTTAAGAATTGTGCCCGAATCATTATCTTCGGATTTTTCCACCGCAATCGCTTCGTGAAAATTCGGGTCAAATTTTTCACCGACTGTTTTTATTTTTAAAACGCCAAAATTTTTAAACAAATCGTCAAACTGCTTTTTAATATTATTTATTCCCTGAGCGAGCCCCAACAGGTCGGGGCGAGTCGAAGGGTCTGAATCCCCAATCGTCTCAATCAGTTTCTCCATACTTTCATAAATCGGCAAAGTCGCCAAAATAATGCCGCTTTTTGAAAATTTAATCCATTCCGCCCTTTGCCGCTCAATGTTTTTTTGAAGATTAATCAAATCCGCCCTGGCGCGCTTCCAGCCGTTTAGATATTCATCCGCCAGCGCCTTAACCTTCTCAAATTCTTTTTTGAGTTCTTCAAAACCCTGTTCGCAAGAAGGCAAATTATTTATTATTTCTTCTACCATATTATCCTATTGACCCCATTGGCCAACTTCTGGGAGTCGGACTCCCAGAAGTCCGATAGGCCTAAATTGGATTTATAAATTATCTAAAACGTATTGGAGCAAAGACAAATTTCTTTCATAATCCATCCTGATTGGCCCGAAAATTCCCAAAACTCCGTCTTTGTTATTTTTTTTATATGAACCCGCAATCGCTCCGCAATTTTCACCAAACGGGTTTTGACCGCCCATTAAAATTCTAATTTTGAATAAATTTGACCGAAATAGTTTTTGTACCGCCTCGTCTAATTCGTCTAAAACTCCAGAAAGGGAAATAACGCTTCCGCTCTCCCTGAATTCGGGTTTTGAAAAAATATTGGTTAGGCCGGTGTAATAAAAATTGTCTTTTCCGAAAGTTAAAATAACCGCTTCCGAAGTCAGTTGCGCCAGCGCTTTGGCGCGTTGTTTCATGAAAGTTTCGAAATCTCCCCCCCCGTTGTCATTGCCCAACTTTGTCGGGCAATCTAGAGGTTTTTTTTCAGAATCTTTGAGGCAGTATTTTTCCATTAAATTATCTATGAAATATTTATATCCTTTCGGGGTCGGCGCTCGGCCAGCGGAAGTGTGGGGCTGCGACAAGTAACCCTTTTCTTCCAATTCTTTCATTTCGTTTCTTATCGTTGCGGAGGAAACTTTTAATTTTTTAAAATTGCAACCTTCGGACCCCACCGGCTCCGCGGTTTTTATGTATTCTCTGATAAGAATGTCCAAGATTCTAATTTGACGTTCCGTAATCATAAATTTGTCTTGTTCTCTTTCTATGAAACGTTTTATCGCCGAAATGCGCCGCTCTCCGACTTTAAGTCGGAGACAACGCGGAATAACGCCGTCTATTATCATATTACAATACCCTTAGCACTCTGTCAAGTGGAGTGCTAAAAATCTATCCACAGCACTCCTGCCTGCCCCGTAGCGTCGCCGAGCGTCTGCTTCGGGGCCTGCCCCGTAGTTCCCGACTTGTCGGGATACTACGGGGCCAAGTGGAGTGCTAATCTTGTCAATCCCCATCAAAAAATCCCGACCGAAATCGGGATTTTTTCAATAACATCCTCCCCGCCCCGACGAGTCGGGGCGGGGATTAGTTTTCATTTATAATTTTTACAAATCACTTTCCCAACCGCAATTCCAGTTCGATCACTCTTTCCTTAAACACCGTTTCGTTGGGCGATACTTCCGCAAGTTTTTTGTAATCTTTTAATGCGTCTTTGAGTTTGCCGATTTCATAAAAATACGCCGCCCTGTCGCGCAAAAGCCCGAGAGGATTTAGCACGCGCCTCATTGCGTCATCATAAACCTTAACAATCGTTTCAATGTCTTTCTTCATGTAAAACTTGTAGAGTTCGAGCAATCTTAAATACAAATCAATATACAGGGCTATTCCAATGCCTTCATTAATCATAA
>DYHP01000009.1:12348-23906 GCA_020724105.1 Candidatus Methylomirabilis sp.
GGCGAGACAACGATCGCTTCTTGTAAATATTTTTCTGCTGGTTCAAATTTTTTAAGGAGAATACTGATGCTTGCGGCATTTATAAAAGCAATAGTATTCTTTCTCTCCGTAACCGATATTGATTTTTCATAAATTTGCAGCGCCTTCTTATAAAATCGGTCATCGTTGGTTAAGTCGCCCAAAGTTTTCCATTCCAAACCGGCAATAAAATAATTTTGAACTCTCTCGGGTTCTTTAAGCAAGTTTTCATCGGCTTTTTTGGCCTTTTTATAAGTTTCCTTGAGGTAATCGGTCGTCAGAAGCGGCAAAACCTCGTTTTCCGGAATTACGATTGTTTTATCCTTATTAAGAAACACAAAATAATAAATGCCGGCACCAACCAGCAATAAACAACCGAGAATGGTGGCTGAAATTAAAATAATTTTTCCTTGCTTGGTCATAGTCCACTGATTGTTTTACTGACCCCGAAGCAGACGCTCGGCGACGCTACGGGGCAGGTAACACTGATGTTGTTTTGAAGTTATCAGTAAAAAACTATAATTCAAAGTCTAAAATCTAAAATACAGCATATTGAAAAAAAAGTCAAATTCTGATACAGTAATTATGCAAATCCACAAATCTTATGCCAATTCTCAAATTGCGAATAAATATTTGCAATTTGTAGATTGGCAGAGAATTCGTAGATTGGCATAACCCATATATGAAGCGACCCTTTTTCTTCAAACAAATAATGCTTCTTTTGGGCGACGTGGCCATCTTTTACATAGCCCTGTTTTTGGGTTTGTACATCCGCTATGGCCAAAAATTTGAATTGAACACCTTCTTCCTCCATTTATACCCCTTTACCATTCTTTACCTTGTCTGGCTGATTGTTTTTTACATTGACGGACTTTACGACATCACCGCCGCCAAAAACAACCTCGCCTTTTGGCGCCTTTTTATTGAATCAATGGTCGTGAACGCCCTTGTCGCCACCGGCTTTTTCTACCTCCTGCCCATTTTCGGCATTTCGCCTAAAACCAACCTGTTTATTATCTTGGCCGTTACCGTCGTTCTTTTTTATATTTGGAGAAATCTTTACAACTCTTTCCTGCCCTCGTTTGTCGTTAAAAATTCCGTCGTTATTATAGAGGGCGGCGACGAAGCGAAAGAAATAGCCAAAATCATCTCAAGACGTCCCGAACTCGGTTATGACACAATCGCCCTGCACCAAAGCAATTCAGGTGAAACTATTTTTGACAAAACGCCGATAATCCGCAATGTAGACGAACTGAAATATATTTTAGAAAAATATCCTGTTGATACCGTCATCCTTCCTATGGAACTTGCCCGCGACCACTCGAGCGAAATTATAAACTATCTTTATTCCAATCTATTCAAAAAATTCCGCTTCATTGATTTGGTGTCTTTTTACGAAATCATAGTTAGGAGAATACCGGTATCGGTAATAAACGAGGCGTGGTTTTTGCACAACCTGCAGGAGGCGGAAAAAAAATTTTACGATAAGCTTAAAACAGCCGTTGATTATTTTCTTGGCGCGATTCTGTTTGTCTTTTTCTTGTTAATTTTTATCCCCGTGGCCGTCGCCGTCAAATTGGACGACAAAGGACCAATTTTTTACTCGCAAAAACGCATCGGGCTGGCTGGCAAACAAATTAAAATCTACAAATTCAGGACAATGAAAGTTGACGCGGAAAAAGACGGCGCGCAATTCGCCATGGACGGCGATGCGCGCGTAACACGAGTCGGCAAATTTTTGCGTAAAACCAGAATCGACGAGTTGCCGCAGGTAATTAACATACTGAAAAATGAAATGAGTTTTGTCGGGCCGCGACCCGAACAGCCGGAATTTGTCGATGAACTTAAAAAATTAATGCCTTTTTACGATGTTCGCCACATTAAATCAATTATCAATACGCCGCCACGCTAGAAGAAAATCTGAAAAAACTTCAATACGACTTGTTTTACATCAAAAACCGCTCGCTGATTTTAGACGGCTTAATCCTGCTTAAAACGTTGAATATTATTTTAAAATTGAGAGGGAGGTAGATTTAAATTTAAGATTCAAGATTTAAGATTAAATCTTACAACTGAAATCTGACAACTTAAATAAAAAAAAGCCCCGATTTACCCCGCCATTGACGTGGGTGTAAAATCGAGGCGTTTTAATTTATACTCTGAGCGAAGTCGAGGGGTTTAGCCCATCCATTTTAGCGGTGTGGGTGCTATTCCTTTTTTTTGGATATCATATTTCTGGCGCATCCTTACGGATGCTATTCCATTTTTGGACTGACACCCGTGAGGGTGTTGTTGAAGAAACTATAAACACATATGTGCCGACGGGTATCCGCTTATACAAATAATAAGCGTCTTTCCCCAGTAATCTGACACAGCCGTGAGAAGCCGGATAACCAGGCAAGTCGCCTTTGTGCAAACACCGACTGCTTTCTGTGCACATTGCGTAATACATCCAGACGCGATAGAGACGCGAAAATTTTTTATCATATTTCGCTTTTACCTGATAAAGCCCGCTCGGCGTTTCGCAACCAATCGGTTTCTTGGTTTTTTTATCCTGACATTCCAACGCGCTTGTACCGGTGGCGACAGGAAAAGAAACGTAAGTAAAATCTTTTGCCTTTAACTCCCCTCCTTTAAGCTTTATCAATTCACCGTATCTGTAAACGCCGAGATATTGCTGCTTTAAATCAATGAGAATCGATTTTTTAAATTTAGAAAGACAAATTTTTTTCTTGTTGCAAATCTCATAATTTGTCGGCATGGGCGTCCAGGTTTTAAGCAGAGAAATATCATCGGGCTTTTTGATAATAATTCCGGCCTTCCAAAACTTGCTTGCCAAGCGATTAAATCTCATCGCTTGGTTGGCGAATTTGCCAAACAAGGTGTCCGGTCTTTCCCCGTCTTTAAGAATGTGTGCCTTCCATAAAACCCCATGGTCAACGCCCGATTCCTCGGCGCTTTTCGGCAAATCCGCCTTAACACTACCAACCAAGATTAAAGAAAAAATAACGATAACCAAAAACATCCGCTTTTCCATTCTTTGCCTCCTTGATTATTAAAGGACTTTTACCCCGAACCACGTAGGATTCGGGGTGCCCCGAACTCTACGTAGTTCAGGGTAAAGTTCTTTTTAAGTTCTCCTCTTATCTTACACCTTCTCTTGAAAATTTCAAGAGATGTGTTATACTATAACAAAATTCAGCGTTTTCCAGCGTTGTTGCGAGCTCCAGCGAGCAAGCCGGCGTGATCCGGCGATAAAACGTTTCATAGAAGCCGAAAAACGCCGTGCCACCGCAAGCGGTGACCTACGCCGAATTACGCCGATTAAATATATGCCTCGACCATCTAAAGACGATTATTATTTAAACATTGCCTTGGAAATTTCAAGGCGCGGAACCTGCCTGCGTCGTAATTTCGGCGCTGTTATTGTTAACAACGACGAAATTGTAAGCACGGGGTACAGCGGCGCGCCGCGCGGCGCCAGAAATTGTCTTGATATCGGCGCGTGCAAAAGGCAGGAATTAAAAATCCCTTCCGGAGAACGCTATGAACTCTGCCGAAGCGTTCACGCCGAAGCCAATGCGATTATTTCCGCCAGCCGCGACAGAATGCTGGATGGAAAAATTTACCTCGCCGGGGTGGATTCGGAAAACGAGGGAAAATTAGCCGAAGCCATCCCTTGCCGAATGTGCAAAAGAATGGTTATAAACGCCGGCATAACGGAAATCATTGTGCGCGCCGCCGACGGCGGAATTAAAAAATACTCCGCGGAAGAATTTTTAAAAGAGGACCCGCCGCCGGCTTTCATGTTTTAAATTCCAACTTTTTCTAATGGCTTAGTGCGGGGCAAGTCTAGCCCGGTCTGGGGCGACTGTGGTTTCCTGCCCCGCAGTGAAATAATGTGGCCTCTTCGTCTAGTGGTTAGGACGTGTGGTTCTCAGCCACAAAACAGGGGTTCGACTCCCCTAGAGGCTAAATTTCTATACATCATAGTTCGCAAATATATCAGAGCGAGAACAACCAAAACCAACTGAAAAACGCCCCGAACAAAGAGTAGAACCGTCTTGGGCCGTCACCTGAAAATCTTCGGTCAATTGCCGAGTATCGTGTTGAAAAGATTAAAGAATCGCAGAAAACTCGGGGGGGATATTGAGACACAACGCCTTATTCTACAAATGCAAACCGTCAATCAATTAATGAGCGCGGAAAGCAAATGAGAAAAGCCGCAAACGGCCGAAACCAACCGAAAAAATCCAAAATGTAAACTGAAAAATGTTTAAGCATTAACCAGTCCAGCCTTTGGGCTAGCCTTTGGAATAGCGCGCGAAAGTGCGCGCAAAAAAAGGGTCTTGCGCTTATCTGCCAATAAGCAGACTTGACCCCTGACTGGGATTGGGATTTTGAAACTAACGCGGCGATGACCTTTATGTTTTCGTCTTCTCCGCCGCGACCGCGCTTTTTCTTGTGATAATGACGGCGAGAATTACGGCAAGCGCGACAACCATCGCTATTAAGGCGATAATGGCGAGATAAGGAAAGGGGGATTTGAATGGCTAAGACAATGTCTTAGCCATTCATTGACCACCCTTTGAGACGGACTCCACAAACCCGCCCCGACGAGTCGGGGCGGGGATTAGTTTTCATTGTTATTGTGGTCTAAGAGGGAATAATCGGAATAATGAAAAGCCGCCCCAAAGAAGCGGGACGGCTGGACTCGAAAAAAGAACGATTAATGTTTGATTTTTTTGGTCTTTACCGGCGGGTGGAATTTTGGCGAGAACTTTTTCGACGGGACCGATTTGTGCGGCGACATCTTTGGAGGTCCGCCTACACCAGGCTTCGGCGAGACAGGCGGGCGACCTGCCTGCGCAGGCTGGTACGGCTTGACTGACTTTTTCAGAGTGTTGAACGGTTTGAACGTCATCGGCGGCTTGTAATGCGCAGCGGGCCTTTTCGGGATATAAGCGGGTTTTGACATCGCCGGCGATTTTGTGTAAACTTTCTGCTTCCCGGTGATTTTCACGCCCGAATTCAGTTCCAGCGGCTTCGGTCCGCCTTCGCCGGGCTTCGGCGGGACAGGCGCGTTTGGTCCGACTTCGGAAGGCGGGTATGCCTGATGGTCGAAAGTCGTCGGCGAAACGTTTGATTTCGGAATCGCCTTCCCTGCTGGATGCGATTTTGCCGAAGCAGACCCGCCTTGACTCGGTGAGGCAGGCGGATATGCTTTGTAATGATTAGACGGGTTTGCTGGCGCGCCGTACGAATGGTTTTCAGGCACTGGATAGCTATACCACTGATTCACCGTTACGTTGTATGAGTAATAATTGTGGACTGAAATCCGCACATAACCGCCATCATACCAATAGTATGGAACGCTATTCCACGTCCACACGCGGTAGTAACGATAGTAGTAACGGCCGTAAGAGTAATAACCGTAACCGCCGTAATAATAGTAATACGGATATGTTGGACCAAGGCGGTAATAGATGGCCACTCCGTAAACCGGAACGTAGTCCACATCCACGTAATAACCATCGCTGTAACTGTCCCCCTCCATCTCCATTGGATAGGAGAATTCGGATGGGTAATAGCCGATAACGAAACATCCACTCACTGCGACCGCGAAGAAAAAGCTGAGGATTGCTGCCCCCAAAAGGACAATTGCCGTGTTTAACAAACTTTTTCTCTCTTGCATTTTATGCTTCCTTACCCTCCGACTTTAAGTCGGAGGCCTATTTTAAGGTTCGCGTTCACAGTAAGACCCCATGCCTTAATGATATTATACTATATCGCAACCAATCAGATTTGTCAAGCCCGGTACAAAAATGGGGTCTTTGAGACGAATCTCTAGGACCCCATTTTGGAGCCTTCGGTGTCAATGCTTGAGTTTCCTCTCACGTCAACCCGTGAAGCTCCATGGAGCTTTCGAGATCTATGATCGGATTTCTCCTTACACTGACTCAAAAAGCTCCATGGAACCGTCGAGATTGTGACCGGATTTCTCCTTACACTGACTCGTTTAGCTCCATTTTTAAGATAACAAACTAAATCAAAACTTGTCAAATGTGTCTGTGGATAACTTTTTCTTGTTTCTTATCAACAGAATTAATCCTACTGCCACCAAAGCCGCCGCGTTTATAATCGTAAACGGCAATGAACTCCACACAAAAATTCCAACACACAAATCGGAAATCGGCCAAAAAATCTTTATACCTTCCTCAACGGTATTAGGATGAGAAAAGGCATCTAACCCAATATGCAGACCCCAAGCCAAAATCGGCGTAAACGCCGCTTCACGCAACCGATTACCCCGAAGTAGAACTCGCCTTGCTTGTTCACTGCGGGGCAGGCGCAGATTTACGCCATTCATTTTTTGCCTTTTCAAAATGAACAATAAGATAAACACTGCGCCGAAAAGAAAAATGCTGTGCGATAAATTATAGATTGTATCAAATAAAGCGAAAATTTGAGGGGGGATTTGCACAAACCATTCCTTAAAAATAATATCCAAAAAAAAATATCCATTCAAAACCGATAAATAAACCGTCCGCCAAACCAAAAAAGGAATGCTGGAAAGCAGGTCTGGGAAGATACTAAACAACATTACCCAAAATAATTGTTTCTTTAATTTATGAAAAACGACAACGCTCCAAAGACCGTGAGAAAACGGATCCATATAACCGCCATTAAACGCTATAACTACGCCATCGGACGCTAAAATCTGGCATAAAATGGCGTAGTTATGGCGTTTCGTAGCTTCTACATTGAACAGATCTTGACTGCCGCGATTTCCAATGGCAATTCCGCAATCTGCGTTTGGCCAAGCATATTTTTTTTCTCAAGCAAAATTTCCACAATGACGAGCAGTCGACCAGTTTCCGCCTTATCGATTGACGCCGCCAATTCGTCTTGTTTTTCCGAAATAACCCCCTCTAACTCCCCCTTACATAAGGGGGAGAAAGTTTGGGGGGTATCCGAAATTTTGCGCCAAATCAAATTTCGGAAAAATTTTATCAGTCCGTTGAAAAACTCGTTGATTTCCACGCCTTCCTCCGACATTTTGCCGATAAATTCCAGCGCCGACTTGGCGTCTTTGTTCAAAAGACGCAAGGCGAGATTACTTACAAGGGCCGCATCGCTGTGGGGCAAAACCAAACTTGCCGCCTCAAAAGTAATCTCGTCTTTTCCGTCGCCCAAAGTGAGCACCTGACCAAGCATGCCTTCGGCGTCGCGCAAACATCCTTCGGAATGTTCGGCAATAATCTGCAAAACCTCTTTTGAAATTTTCAAACCTTCTTTCTGTGTCAAGTTTTTCAGGCGATTAATAATGATGTCAGTCGGCACTTTTTTAAAATCAAACCTTTGGCAGCGGGAAACAATCGTCTGCGGCATTTTGTGGATTTCTGTCGTCGCCAAAATGTAAACAACGTAAGAAGGCGGCTCTTCCAATGTTTTTAAAAACGCGTTAAACGCCTCGGCAGTCAGCATGTGCGCCTCGTCGATGATAAAAATTTTGTATTTGCGGCGCGCCGGCGCGAAACGGACTTTTTCAATGATGTTCTCCCTCACCATATCAATGCCGCGGCTTGATGCGGCGTCCATTTCAATCACATCGATGGCGCGGCCCGTTTCCGTTTCTTTGCAAGAATCGCACGCGCCGCACGGCTCCGATTCGCCGTCTTTTCTTTTTTCGCAATTTAATGCCTTGGCGAAAATCCTCGCCGTGGTTGTTTTGCCCGTGCCGCGCGGACCGTTAAAAAGATACGCGTGCGCCAATCTGCCCGAAGAAATTTCATTTTCAAGAATAATTTTAATGTGGTCTTGTCCAACCACATCTTTAAACTTTTGCGGACGATATTTTCTATACAAAGTTACCCCCATATCTTTTTTAAGTTTGGCTTTTAAATTTTGAATCTTCTCAACCTTCTTGAAACGTTTTATCGCGGAACTACGCGGAAATTTCATTTAACGACTATATTTATAGTACAAAATAAATTCTGGTATGTCAAAAATAAAACCGCAGATTAAAACCTGCGGTCATACTTTATAATTCTATAATTTAATAACCATCAACTCCTCCTCCGTCTAATTCTCCGCCAAAACTTTAGACACTTCGTCGCTGTCCAACGTTTCTTTTTCAAGAAGCGCCTTGGTCAAGGCCTCAAATTTTGCCTGATTTTCCTCAATAATTTTTTTCGCCGTTTTCAAACTTTCGTCAACAAGCATTTTGACTTCCTCGTCAATCTCCCGCGCCGTTTGTTCGGAATAACCGCGCGACTGCACGATTTGCCGACCGAGAAAAATATCCTCGGCTTCCTTGCCCCACGCTACCGCGCCAAGTTTATCGCTCATCCCGTACTTACATACCATTTTTTGAGCCTCGACCGTTGCCGCCTGAATGTCGTTTGAAGCGCCGCTGGAAGATTCGCCGAATTTAATCAATTCAGCCGCCCTGCCGCCCAAAAGAATCGCCAATTCGTTTAACATATAGGACTTTGGCGCGATGTATCTATCCTCTTCTGGAAGTTGGCTGGTAACGCCTAAGGCGCGCCCTCTGGGAATGATGCTTACCTTGTGAATGGGATCAGCGCCGGGGAGTATTTTGGCAACAAGAGTGTGGCCGGCTTCGTGGTAAGCAATAATTTCCCGCTCGCGCTCGGTCATCTTAAGGCCCTTCTTCTCAAGACCCATTATAATGCGGTCCTTGGCTCTTTCAAGGTCGCCCCTGTAAATCGCGTCTTTGTCCTGGCGACTGGCAAGCAACGCCGCTTCGTTAATAAGATTGGCGAGGTCTGCGCCGGAAAACATCGGCGTGCCGCGGGCAATCTCCCTTAAATCAATGTCTTTAGCCAAAATTGTATTTTTGGTATGCACCTCAAGAATGGCTTCCCTGCCGTTAATGTCCGGCAAACCGACGGTGATATGACGGTCAAAACGTCCCGGCCGCAAAAGCGCCGGGTCGAGAACATCCGGTCTGTTGGTCGCCGCAATGACAATGATTCCGAGATTTGCCTCAAAACCGTCCATCTCGACAAAAAGCTGGTTTAGGGTCTGTTCTCGCTCATCATGTCCGCCGCCTAATCCTGTGCCGCGCTGGCGTCCAACCGCATCAATTTCGTCGATAAAAATAATGCAAGGAGCCGCCTTCTTGGCAGTTTCAAAGAGGTTGCGGACTCTGGCCGCGCCGACGCCGACAAACATTTCCACAAAATCGGAACCCGAAAGCGTCAAGAAGGGAACGTCGGCTTCTCCGGCAACGGCCCGCGCGAGCAGCGTTTTGCCGGTTCCCGGCGGACCCATCAAAAGCACGCCCTTGGGAATTTTGGCGCCAAGTTTGGAAAACTTTTGCGGATTGTTCAAAAATTCAATGACTTCTTTCAGTTCTTCTTTCGCTTCGTCGCATCCCGCAACATCGTCAAATATGGCTTTGGTCGTGTCCTGATGAACCCGCGCTTTGCTTTGACCGAAATCTTTATTTTGATTCATTTGACTGGTCATTTGACCGAACATGCCGCGAAAGAAGAACCAAAATAATACAAGCGGCAATAGCCCTAAAAGTATCCAAACCCACAAATCTCCGCCGCCGCTCTTTGGTTCTTTTGCCGCGATTTTCACTCCCCTTTCCTGCAATTTCGCCATCGTGAACCCCTGCCTGCCTTCAGGGACAATCACCAAAACTTTGCTGACCCCTTCTTGTTCTTGCTTCTTGTCATCGGCGGACCACCATGAAGAATTCGCGACAACAATGGCAATCGGCTCCTTTAAAATAGCGGTGAGACGCCGTCCTTCGCTTGCAACTCCCCCCACCTTGTTCTGTTCAACCAGTTTCATAAAATCGGTGTAAGGAATTTCTGGATTCTTGTTTTTGAGACCAACGCATAATTGAAACATCAAAAACAAACCGATAGCGATCAATATCACCTTCAACCAGGCGGGCTGATTTAAAAAACTCTTTTTTTTCGGTTCTGGATTCATTTTGTCTCCTTTGCCACGCCGTAGTCCCGACAAGTCGGGGCGAAGGCGGGCTTTTTCTAAATTTTCAAGGTTCTTTCTTAACTCCATCTTAAAACAAAAACATTTAAAAGTCAAACGCGTCCACCACGTGTCCAAGATAGTTCTATAAATAATAAAATTTTTGTAGCGCGAACCTTTAGGTTCGCTATTGGCGAGGCTTTCCGACAAGTCGGAATCTCCGCTTCGCTCCGAGAAGCCTCGCACTACATTTGATTTTTAAGCACTAAAACACGGAATTTTAGATTTTTAAAATGAGCTGTTAAACCGAAAACCCACCACATAACACGGCGGGTTTTTAGCGTGAAGCCAAGGGGTATCAAACCCCTCTATCCGAATGTCGACTACGGATTCCTCGCCATGAGGTGGCCCCTTGAACTCCATAAAAACACAATAACACAATTCAAATAAAAAAACCCGAGAATATCTCGGATTTTCAGGGTTACGATAGAATCCGTAATCGACATTATCATTGTGCCATACTTTGGAACTTCTGTCAAGTTTAATTGTGGATTTAATTGTGGATAAAGCAAAAAATCGGTCAAAATTGTCGGAAATGAAACACATAGGTAAGGATATGCTTCAACCCGTCCATCTTGGACAACATATTGCATGTAATTTATTTAAGTGATAAGATAGGAGTAGTTTAAAGTTCCTTAAAATATCAGGAAAATATCACGGAGGTTAGAAATGAAAATCTCGCCGTCAATCGTCAAAATTTACAAAGATTATTTTGATTCGTTTAAAGAAAAAAAGAAAATCATCAAGTCCGCCAAAAAAGTCGGGCGGGTGTGGGTAGTCGGCGAAATCCTGACGACAGAAGAAATAAACTTTGGTTCAAATGCGACTATAACCGAAACAACCTCGCGAATTGACGAACTTTTGGAGAGCCGCGTTAAGGTTGTTGAACTTCACATTTGTTCAAACGGCGGCGATGCCAGCGCCGGTTTCGCAATTTGTGATTATTTAAGAAAAACGAATTTGCCTATTATCACTATCGCCTACGGAGAAGTTTGTTCAATGGCCGTCTGCCTTTTCGAAATCGGGGTAATCCGCCGAATGACCGCCCTTAGCACCTTGATGATGCACCATGCCCAAGGCGGCGTAGACGGAACACCGGAAAAAATGAAGCAGGAAGCCGAGCGGGTAAAATACGTCAACGAGATATCCTTCATCCTCTCTTCCATGCGAAGCGGCATTCCTGTAAATAAACTTAAAAAAATGTCCCGTCCGTTAAAATATTTTACCCCTGATGATGCCTTCAGAAGAAAGCTCGCCGATGAGATTATATAAATCGCGACTTTACGCGACTGGCTACGCTACTTTACGCAATACAGGGGGACACAATACAGAGACAGGCGTTTGACAAGATTTTACCCTTTGTGTTATAGGATAAGAGCCATACTTGGTGTGTGACTTTTTTTCTCCTTTCTCTCCCCACCCTTTTACGGCCAGCTGGTCTGGCCGTTTTCTCAAAAGATCAGTCCTTAAGGACTGTTTACATATAATTCTTTCTCTTCGAGACCCTT
>DYHP01000010.1 GCA_020724105.1 Candidatus Methylomirabilis sp.
TGAGCCGACATCGAGGTGCCAAACCTCCTCGTCGATGTGAACTCTTGGAGGAGATCAGCCTGTTATCCCCGGAGTAGCTTTTGTCCGTTGAGCTTCGGCCCTCCTATGAGGAACCGTCGGATCACTATGTTCTGCTTTCGCAACTGCTCGACTCGTTGGTCTCGCAGTAAAGCCGGCTTTTGCCATTACACTTCGCGGTCCCGTTTCCATCGGGACTAAGCCGACCTTTAGGTAAACGCCTCCGTTACTTTTTAGGAGGCATCCGCCCCAGATAAACTACCCGCCAGACACTGTCCCCAAGTTTTCTTAGGTTAGAACTAACACAACGCAAGGGTGGTGTCTCATTGGCCCCCGACTGAAAGTCGGGGTCCCACCTACGCTGAACATGCGGAGCGTTAACTCAATGTCAAGTTGTAGTAAAGCTTCACGGGGTCTTTTCGTCTAGTTGTGGGTAATGAGCATCTTCACTCATCTTGCAATTTCGCCGCGTCCCTCGTTAAGACAGTTCTCCGGTCGTTATGCCATTCGTGCGGGCCAGAACTCACCTGGCAAGGGATTTCGCTACCTTAGGACGGTTATAGTTACCGCCGGCGTTCATCAGCGCTTCAATTCAAAGCTACACGCGCGCCGCTTACGCGACGCGCACCAAAAAACCAAGAAACCAAGAAACAAATTTATTCTTCGGTTCTTTCGTTCTTCAGTTTTTTAGTGCGTGCGCGCGGAAGCGACGCACGTTTCACCTCTCCTCTTAACGTTCTGACACTGGCCAGGCATCAGCCCCTATACATTGCCTTGCGGCTTCGCAGGGACCTGTGTTTTTGATAAACAGTCGCCAGAGATACTTTAGCTGCGGTCCGACTTAAAGTCGGACAAGCCTTATCCCGAAGTTACGGCTGCTTTTTTGCCGAGTTCCTTAACGAAGGGTTCTCGCGTACACCTTAGCACACTTATGCTCGCCCACCTGTGTCGGTTTGCGGTACGGACTTATCCGGGCTTAACGTCTGCTGAATTTTCTTGACACCCACGACGCTCAAATTGGCCTGATGTTTCCATCTTCCTTTCCTTATCCCCAACCGCACCTCGCTACGCTCGGGCGGAAATCTGAAACACGAAGCATGAAATTCGAAACAATACTTAAATTCAAATTTCGAAATTCGGATTTCGAATTTCCGTGCCGAATGCAATGAGGCACGGTCGGGCTAGGACGCCAATAGCCAAAAAACGCTTGAGTTTTGTAGATGCGTCAACAACAGACAAGCCCGAACAAGGTGCAGGAATATTAACCTGCTCTTCCATCGCGCGCCTCGCGACCGCGAGTCACGCTTAGGATCGACTAACCCTGGGTCGATTTGCGTTGCCCAGGAAACCTCAGGCTTGCGGTGTGGAGAGTTTTCATCTCCATTTTTGCTACTTATGCCAACATTCTCACTTCTCTTGCCTCCACCGTCCCTGACGGGTACGACTTCGCTGGCAAGAGAAAGCTCCTCTACCACTCCGACTTAAAGTCGGAGTCCTCGTCTTCGGTACCAAGTTTTAGCCCCGGTAAATTTTCGGCGCGAAGTAACTTGACCAGTGAGCTGTTACGCTTTCTTTAAAGGATGGCTGCTTCTAAGCCAACCTCCTGGTTGTCACGGTCGCAACACCTCCTTTGACACTTAACTTGGATTTAGGGACCTTAGACTGAGATCTGGGCTGTTACCCTTTTGAACGATGAGGCTTAGCCCCCACCTTCTGACTGCTGTCCTAAAGCAAACTGGTATTCGGAGTTTGGTTGGGGAAAGTAGGCTCGCGCCACCTCCCCCCATTCAGTGCTCTACCCCCAGCGCTAAAGACAACGCTAGCCCTCAAGCTATTTCGAGGAGAACCAGCTATTACCCGGTTCGATTGGCATTTCACCCCTAATCACAACTCATCCCAGAGTATTGCACGGCTCACGGGTTCGGGCCTCCTCCCGATTTTCATCGGGATTCACCCTGGCCATGATTAGATCACCGGGTTTCGGGTTTTACATGTGCTACTTAAACACAAATCAACACAGATAGAGGTCGCTTTCGCGACACACAAATATACACAAATCTGTGTTTATCTGTGTGTTCGCCGAAGGCGAACTTTAATCTGTGTCAATCTGTGTATAACGCGCTTTCACACTCGCTTTCGCTGCGCCTCCGTCCTTTTGGACTTAAGCATAATAACACACATAAACTCGTTGGCTCATTCTTCAATAGGAACGCCATCATCCCGACAAGTCGGGACTCTGACTCCTTGTAAGCATACGGTTTCAGATACTATTTCATCGCCCTCACCGGGCTGCTTTTCACCTTTCCCTCACGGTACTGGTTCACTATCGATCACAAAGAGTGTTTAGCCTTGGCACATAGTCGTGCCGGCTTCGCACAGGATTTCACGTGTCCCGTGCTACTTAGGAAAGAATTCTGGATGAGACAAACATTTTTCGCGTACGGGATTATCACCCTCTATGACGGGTCGTTCCAGACCCTTCCGCTAAATGTTGGTTTTCTGACTCTTCCTTAATCTTGCAGGAGATTAAAACGAATTCCTCCGTCAACTCCCCCCACTTTATTGGACCTGCATCTTTCCGACGTCTTTCGTGCAACTCTACAGTTACCTGCAAAGATTGCCCTCCAGACATCTTAAAAATGAGGGGTCTAGGCTGCTTCCCCTTTCGCTCGCCACTACTTAGGGAATATTTAGAAGCCAATTTACGCCAAGCATCCCTTGCGGGATGTCCGCCAAATAAACGCCAAAAGATGGCGTAAAATGGCGTAGTGATGGCGTTAAAATGGCGTCTATAATTTTTTTCTTTTCCTCCGCTTACTGAGATGTTTCACTTCAGCGGGTACCCTCCGTGCCTCGCTACCGCTCGCCACGAACTATGACTTTTGACTTTTAATCCTTGACTTTTTGACTTTGTCGTTGTCAATAGTCAATAGTCATAAGTGTCGAACGAAAGTGAGACACGGTATCGCGGTTTTACCGCGACAGGTTTCCCCATTCGGAAATCCTCGGATCAAGGGTTGCTTGCCGCCTCCCCGAGGCTTATCGCAGGCTGCTACGTCCTTCATCGGCTCTTTGTGTCTAGGCATTCACCGTATGCCCTTTTGTGTGCTTTTCTTAAAATCGCCTTGCGACGATTTCAAGAAACGGTTTACTCCATTATTTAGAAATCTTTATTTATTAGCTAGATGCTCGTTGTTAAAGAACGGGATGCGAATTACGAATTTCACCCGCCCAGGTTTTTTGACAGCGGAACAGATTTTCAGTGGTTTGTCTCTTGCTGCCAATAGCGCGAAAACCTTTCAATAAATTGTTGTCAAAAAATCTGGGCGGGCAAGCGAATATACGAATTGTCGTATCCTCGTGCAGGTTCGTAATTTCATCTGATTTTTAAAATCGCTTGGTGTGCACCAAGCGATTTGGATAGCGCAAGAAATAATCCAAATACTATCAACTGCTTGGTGTTGTAATAATAAATTTATTTAGATTTTGTATCATAATACTCTGAATACTCTGATTTATATATTACCACGCCTCTCCGAATGTTGTCAAGGGGATGTATAAGGCCACTGGACTGACCCCCATTAAACCCTTAGAAAGTCTAATATGTATCTGGCCTTGTGCAGTCCTTGATTTTGTAAACCCAAAGCGGGTGAGCGGAATCGAACCGCCGTATTTTGCTTGGCAAGCAAACGCACTAACCATTATGCTACACCCGCCCATAATTTATTTCTTGTTTTATTCATCCTTACGGGCATCAATCCCAACGGAATAGTAAATAAGATTCTTCTAATCTCTTTAATGCTAAAAAGTACGCCGCTTCACGACAAGTTAAATTTTCGGAGCAGAGCGGCTTCCTGCGTGGAGCCTCCGGCTCGGAGGGAGACCCCGACCTTGCGTCGGGGCGCGCAATCTCCCAAACCTTGTTAAAAGCATCTGTTATTTTCTCTTTCAGTTTATCATTAACTTCTTTTTCTGTCCAGCGCTCATTATGGATGTTTTGATACCACTCAAAATACGACACCGTCACGCCGCCGGCGTTCGCCAAAACGTCAGGCGCGACATGGATGCCGCGATTTTTCAAAATTCCGTCGGCTTCCGGCGTTACCGGACCGTTGGCCAATTCCAAAATGACTTTCGCCTTAATCTTATTTGCGTTTTCTTCGGTGATTTGATTCTCGAGCGCCGCGGGAATTAAAACGTCACAATCAAGTTCTAAAAGCTCGGCGTTGGTAATATTTTCGGTTTTGGAAAAACCAACGACACTACCGCTCTGTTGTTTATACTTAACCAAATCCTCAACATTCAATTTCGGGATTCGGGATTCGGGATTGGAAATTGCTAAGATTCCTCCTTTTGAATCCGACACGGCAATAACTTGATACCCCGCTTTGTCGCACAACTTGGCTATTTGCTGTCCGGCATTGCCGAATCCTTGAATGGCAACCGAGACTAAGTCTCGTTTACGAGACTTAGTCTCGGTTGTCTCGGTTAATTTTTTAATCAAGTTCTCCAAAACGCAAAATCCGCCCGCTCCAGTCGCGCCGCCCCTGCCCAAACTTCCGCCTTTTTCAACCGGTTTGCCGGTCACAACGGCCGGCGAATCTTTGCCGACCAATTTTGAATACTCGTCGGCAATCCAATCCATAATTTCAGGCGTTGTATTGACGTCGGGCGCCGGAATGTCCTTTTCCGGCCCGATTGATTTATGAATCGCCCGAACAAAAGCGCGGGTCAAGTTTTCCAATTCTTTTTTGGATAATTCTTTGGGGTTGACTAAAACCCCGCCCTTGCCGCCGCCGAAAGGAATATCAAGCACGGCGCATTTTATGGTCATCCAAAAGGCCAGAGATTTTACTTCATCTAAATCAACATTCTGGTGGTACCTTATTCCGCCCTTATAAGGTCCGCGCCAGTTGTTGTGCTGAACGCGGTAACCGTGAAAAATTCTTATTTTGCCATCATCCATTTTTACCGGAAAAACAACATCAATAATATTTTTCGGCTCTGACAGGGCGTCTAAAACTTTTTTGTCAGTTTCCGCCATTTTGCCGATGCGGTATAAATTTTTAATTATTGATTCGTATGTGTTCATAAATTAAACCCAAATCTTTTGAGAAATTGGCTGTAAGGAAATTAGAAATTGGTTATAGAAAATAGATATTAGAAATTAGATATTTGCCAATTTCCATTACTAATTTCTATTTTCTATACAACCATTTTCTTTTTTGGGCTTACTGATTTTTCTTCTGAAAATGATTAATCCGACTAAAAACATAATTGGCATTCCAACAAATAAATAATCTTTGACTCCGAATCCTTTTTTCGCTTCTTTAGAATTTGTTGTTTCCGAAGCCACGGCTGCGCTTGCGTCTGATTTTTCCAAAATCTTTATATCATCAATGCTTCTCGGCAACAAGCGGTATTCCTTATTATATTGGCTGACAATGCCGGTGATTTCCACTTGGTCGCCGGGTTTTACCAAATCGGCCGGAATGTTTGCGCCCCCTTTTAACAAAATTTTGACCTCCTTGTCGCCGTCGGCTAAATACCACGAGTCCTTTTTAACTTCAATTATTTCCCCGCCGATTTTTACAAGCGAGCCCTCCATTGATTCGCCGATTTCTCTTGCCGCAATTTCGCGCGGCGCGGGCGCTTCGCCGCGTGAAACCAATTTTATGGAATCCCTGCTTGCTAATTTGATTCTCTTTTCGCCGTAGGCCTCGCTTAACGCGCCGTTAATTTCAATTACGTCGCCGACTTTCAAATCCAGAAAATCTTTTTTAAACATATAAACCTGAATACCCGAACCTGAAAGATAGAAAATCTGACTTCCCAAAACTCCGGGCGGGACGGAAACAACGCCGCGGACCGTCACTTTGGAATCGTTTTTTAATTTTTTGATTTCGGTAATCGGCGATGGTGTTGCTAAATTGGCCGCCAAAACGCTTTCACCCTGCGCCGATGCGGTTTTAACAACGTCATTTCGACCGACCGCTGCCGCAGGCGGCGGAAGCGGAGAAATCACATCCGCCTCTTGACTCGTCTGAGATTCCTCGACTCGTTCCTCGCTCGGAATGACAGCGGGAGTTTGCTCCTCGGGAACGACCACAACTTCAGCGCCAGCGGAATCAGCGGGCTCCGTTGGTTCAACGGCCGGCGCAGCCTCTTCACTCGCCTGCGAGTGAGGGGCTTCGCTCACTCCGTTCGCTTCGTCTTCCTTAATAGGTTGAGAAACAGTGCTTGTTCCCGTCTCATGTAACACCACAAGTCCGGGACTTTCCGTCCAATGTTCTTCCGTTAAAACATTTCCTTCGGCGTTTAAAAATCTGATGCCGCCAGCCGTATCGGACAAACCCCATCTTGCCGTATGCCGATAAATTTCTCCATTGCCGCCATAATCTTTTGAAGCGATTATAAAAATTTGATTCGGGCCAACGGTTAAACTCGGCAATCCGTCCGTCCCTGTCCGATTAGTCCAATTCCCTCCGCTTGAACCCTGGCTCTGTAATCTATAACCCAATAAATTTATCGTCTGTCCGGTGTTGTTTTGAATTTTCACAAACTCGTCGTAAGCCCCGCCCGCGCCCGTGGTCTGAACTCCTAAAATCAAAAAACTGGACGCAAGACCAATCTGTCCATAGAAAAAACTTGCTATTAAAAAGGCGGCAATAAAATAATTCCGACATTTCATATTTTCCGCGTCCGTTTACGAACCCACAAAAACCCCCACAAAAACTACGAAATTTATTTTTTATTTTTATGGTGCCGGGGGAGAGATTTGAACTCTCACGAGCTTGCGCTCACAGCGCCCTAAACGCTGCATGTCTGCCATTTCATCACCCCGGCGCCAAGTGTGGACACGGCGGGACTTGCACCCGCTTAACCAGGTACCAACGCTGGTATGCTGACTTTATGCATCACGGGCCCGGATCCACGTTATCATTTTAAAACAAAAAAGGCCCCTTTACAAGGAACTCTTCTTGTGGTACCTAGTGGTGGCTCGTAATGCACAAGTCACACCAGCGTCTATGATAAGAATATCACAAAGTATATCACATCTTTACAAATTTTATCAAGCGCTTGACAATCGGGGCAAGATGTGTTTAAATTAAAACAGTGGAAAGGGGCACCTTAAAAAGCAAAAGCCCACTGATTTCAGAAAACTGATTATACTGATAAATTCGTATCAGCGTTATCAGCGAGGAAGAAATCAGCGGACGGGAGAGGAGAAATGAGAGGACAAATAACTCAAACCACAACCGTTGGATGCGGATGCGGGACAATAATTCTTTTGACAATTCTCATTCTTTTGATAATCCATATGTGCGGCTGCGCCAAGGTAAATGTCGCGGAAACAACTCCCGAGTTTCCTGATGCGGTAGTTCTCAATGTCGTGGAACCCGATGTCGCAATCTGGCCGGACTATATTGAAATCAAAGCCAGGGTCCGTGATTCGGTTGCGGGCGTTGACTATCGCGTCAATTACACTTACTTCAAAGAAACAAAAGAATTGGGCGTAGAGGCAATGCTTTCGCTTGAGCCGATTGGCGCAAGGGAAAAACTCCCCTCAAAAATCTACATTAACAAATTCGGCAAAATTGAAAAAGTCAGCATCTGGGGCGTGGGCGAATACGAGTGTATTTTCAATTATTCGGAAATGAGCGGTTCACTGTGCCAGGAAGCAGAACTAAGATATTTTGTAATTTGCGAGGTGCAAATGAGAACCGGCGACAAGGGAATGACTTGCAAAGAAATGGTCGAGGAAATCCTTCTTAAGGAGCCGGCTGAGTGGCTGTAAGCCGCGACTTTACGCGACTTGCAACGCAACTTAACGCCATCAAGAGTTCCAATTCGGAACTCTTTTTTTGTTACTCGCCCGAAAATTTGGAGTCCAAGGGACGAACAAATTTTCGTTGGGAGTAACAACCCCGTAACCCCCGACGATATATCGGGGTGTTACTGGGGTGTCTCGCCTGAAAATTTGGAATAAAATAAACAGAGTGAATTGGGGAAAAAGTTTCGCGTGGGAAAAAAGTTTCGCAAATTTAAGGGGCGACAGCGTTGCAAATTTGCGGGGCGGTCACCCCCTTAATTTGCGCTCAATTCCTAACCCAAATTCTCTAATATAAATACAAAGTGACACCGTCCCCGCCCGACGAGTCGGGGGCGGGGATTAATTTTTATTTAGAACCCTTGGATACTTTGATATATCACGAACCTTCAAATACTTTGACATATTTAGGCTTACGCAGTTAAGTGCAACATTTATTAAATCCCCCTTAATCCCCCTTTAAAAAGGGGGGCTTCTCCCTTTGTAAAGGGAGGTTGGGAGGGATTTATTCTCCCTTTTCTAAAGGGAGCGCCCGAAGGGGAGGGATTTTAGTTCAACTGCGTAAGTGCTGATAATATTTAAAAATTAACTCTTCTACTATGATACATCAATGTTACATAATTGATGTATCATAGTGAAACTCAAATTTTTTATCTTTAAGACTTACGCGTTTGAAGTCAGACTTCAACACACTTAAATTTGGCCAAGCAAGTGCGTAAGTCCTAATGATTGTAATGTCCAAGTATAAATAATCCTGCGTTGTCTTTTTGTCGGGAATGTGGTAATTTTAAAGTAGGTAGAAATAAGTTCCTTAACATCAAAGAGGAGAAATACAGATGTTAAACAACAAAAAATGGTTGAAAATACTTAAATTCTTGCTGTTTTTCACATTACTTGGCGTGACAATTTGGGTTATCGTTGTCTTTAAAGAAAATTCGCTAAAAATCTTGGGAATTTACTATTTACTCTTCGCCCGACCCGAAGCATTCGTTGTGGCCGCTTACGCCCTCGGACAGTCGCCGCTACTTATATTTATTCAAACTTGGCTTTTCGTAACGTTTACGACTTTTATGACCTGGTATTTAACCGGTGTGATTCAAGAACAGATAGTCAAAACACAAAAAACGGGTAAATTAGATTTTTTGAAGAAGCATAAGATGGTTAACTGGATTATCAATAAATATGAAGGTGTCCAAAAATGGATTGAGAAGTCCAAAGAAAAAAGTTTGAATCGCATTCTCAAAAAAAGTCCTTATCTAATCTTTATCCCCTTCACTTTTCCTTTTTTACCAAGTATTGATACCGCTGCCGTTGTTACGGCAAAAATTATCAAGTTACCTTACGCATTTTGGATATTCATTACCATAAATGCCGTCAAAATTATTCTTATTATCGTGGGGTGTATAAAACTTTCGTAAAGAATAGGAGGTAAGAATGGATTTTAAAAAGTACGCGATAGGTCTTGATGTTGGCGGCACAAACATTCGAGCCGCGTTAGTCAGCAATGACGGCGTTCTGGTTGACGGAGGTCTCTACACAAACACTATAAACCAATTCGGCACAAAAGAAGAATTGGCCCAAAGCATAATCGCTCCGGTTGTTTATCTCAAGAAAAAGTTCCCGGTGTTAGATGTTGTCGGCATAGGAATAGGGATGCCCGGCACACCTGACCCCGAAGGGTGTTCAATAAAAGACGGCAACAAATTCAGCAAGAAACTCAAGGGCGTAGCCGGCCTCAATCTCAAAAATGTATTAAATCAGACGGCGACGTGGACACACTCGCTGCCCATAAAAATGGAAAACGACGCGAATGTATTTATAAAAGGAGAGGCATGGCGAGGCGCTGCGCGAGATTTTCAGCGAGTTTTGGGAATTACGATGGGGACAGGGATGGGAATCGCATTTTTGGAAGACAATCAAATAATCAAAGAGAGATTTGATGTGCCTAAGAACGGCCAGATATGGGACACTTCATTGTTAGACTCAAGGTGGTTGGGGCCCAAAATTTTTCAACAACCAGTCGTAAAAGGCAACATAATGCTAATTTATCGGCTCTTGAAATTCTTTCGGGGCGGCAAGGCAGATGTAAAAGACATCGCCGAAAGAGCCCTTAACGGAGAAAGAGCGGCTGTCTGTACCTTTAAAATTTGTGACTTGTTTTTGGCGCTGATGCTGAAATCAATATTAAAGAAATTCCGTCCCGAAACGATTGTTTTCGGCGGACAAATTGCCAAGTCATTTTCATTATTTAATAAATGCACTTTGAAAATAGCTGAAAAATACAGATTCTCCGCAGTCGTATCCCAAAACATTGATACGGCGCCATTAATTGGCGCGGCAAGTTTGATTTTTAACCCGTAAATCAAACAAATAAAATAAAAAGTCTGATTTGTAAATCAGACCTTTTTTAAACTTCATTTTACTGACAAAAGTTGGATGATTTTCTTCCAATCCCGCAATCTTCGCAAAAGACAAACATTTTCAGACAAAATTCTTCCGCGACCTCCTTGTTCATAAAGAATAATCTTGACCGCCTTCGCCTTTTTCAAATCCGAGGGCAAAAGTGCGCATAAAGGCTGTGCGGAATTATTAATGAGAGCAACCCGTTGTAGGTTAAATGGGGTTTCTTTGCCATCCTTGTTTATAACTATAATCCTCAAAACTCCAATAACGGAGTTAAGTAAATCATTCACTCCCCAAACAATAATTTTGTCTTTTTGTTTTTCTACGGTAAGCAAGATGGGGGCGTACGCTTTTTTTATAATTTCATATGCCGTTTTCTTCCGTAAATAATAATCAACAACAGAGTAGGAAATTGCCGGCCAGCAATCATTAAATTGCCAAAAAATAATTCCGCCAATGTTAAACTTTTGCCTTCTCCAGTTTTCAACAGCTACTTTTAGGGCTTCTGCTTGGAGTATCTGGCTTGCTTGCACCAACCGTTCGGCGTCTTGCGGTATTTCTGAAAAATTTCTTTTCAAAAAGTACCAATGCTTGTGACCGTGAGATTTTTTATTGTGAAGGCTAGTTGTCTCATCAAGAAACTTGACTTTTTCTTTACCGCAAAACTCCTGAAGGGTTTGTATGTGCGGCAGCGCTTGCCAACCAAATTCACTGACAAAGGGAGCAAAACGTTTGAGATAAGATGGATAATTTTTGTACCACATCCAAACATCCCAAATGTGCGCGTCGCCGTTTTGGCGATTACCAAAAAAGAATTTATATCCCTTGTAAATATGCAACAGGAAACGACCGAATATCTTATCCCAACGCCATTTGGAAGCAGGTTTTCGCGAACGAATTTTTACATCTTCATCGCAAAGCGGCGTTGTCGGCCAGTACGGCCTGCTGCCATCAAGAGAACTTAGGATTTCAGGAATAATATTATACCAAATAACGTCTCCTTGAAGATGGCCGTTCGGACGACGAAAGTATTCGCTTTCGTTGTTGCCGCACCACAGCAAAATGGAAGGGTGGTTTCGCAATCTTTTGACTATCAAACCAACTTCCCGCTTAACTAATTCAAGAAATTGCTGATTCTCCGGATATTCGCCGCAACCGAATGTAAAATCTTGCCAAACCAAAATTCCGAATTTGTCGCACAAATCATAAAAGATGTCGTTTTCGTACACTCCAACGCCCGGGACCCTCAAGAGATTTAGATTTGCTTCCTTTGCTAACGAGATGAGTCTTTGATATTTCTCTTCGGTGGCTCGGAACAAAAATACGTCCGGCAAAATCCAGTTTGCGCCCTTAATGAATATAGGGACGCCGTTGACGAGGAAATAAAAACTTTTACGGTTGCCCCCCCGCTTTCCCCGAACAAGCTTAACTGTTCTTATGCTGAATGCGCTCTTCGCGCTATCAATCAAGTCGCTGTCTTCGTTTTTGATTTTGAACTCGAGATAATATAAATTTTGTTCGCCATAACCATTTGGCCACCAAAGTTTCGGATTCTGAATTGTAACAGCAAATTCCAACAAGTTAATACCGCCCCTTAATCGGAGCCGCTGTTTATCTTTCCTAATCTCAACTTCGCCATCACTAATAGAGTATTCTAAAATAACCGTCTGTTCTTTGGTTGACTCAACTTCAACTTCATTCTTTATTTCAGCGCATCCGCTGGTAACCATTTCTGTTTTGCTGTGTGTGTTTAGGATTCGAGCGTGGTTGAAAAATATCAGTTGCACGGGTTTTGTTATGCCGCCCGCCAACAACTTGGGGCACCAGCTCCATCCAGAAAAACAACCCCCTTTTCGACCCCAGAGCCGGCTGGTTCCATAAAACCCTCTCAGTTTGCCGAATTCTTTTTCGCGCTGGTTTGGAATCTGGGTCGTTGAAAAAAATTTTACGCAAAGTAAATTATTTCCGACTTTTAAATACTGTCTGACGTCAAATTCATAAGGGATAAACGAATTTTCCGCCTGCCCAACCGTATTGCCATTTAAGCAGATTTCCGCGAAGGTATCTAAACATTCAAAACGAAGAATTATCTTTTCAGCTTTTAAATCTTCCTCGGCGATGCTTAAAGCGGTAAAATAAATCCATTCTTTATCCGCCACCCATGCCACCTCTTTTGGGCAAGCAAATGGGTCAGGAATCAAATTGGCATTTTGAAGATCTAAATAGACATTCCCCGGGATTTCGGCGGGGATACAAACCTTCTCCCCACTAACGCTGCCACTCAAAAACCATTGACAATCCAAATTAATGCAACCTGCTTTTAAATTCATTTTTACCTCCAAATAAAATTGTTAAAGTGCGGTTCGTGTTATTAACAATTTAGCCGACTTTTTCCAAATTGTCAAAAGAGATTGCATAAACTACCCTTTCTATTATAAGATATAAACAGGAACACGGTCTTTAAAAATTATAAAGGAGTTAAAAATGCGTAAGAGCACGAAAACAAAGATTATTTATTTTATCATGGCACTTATTTTGGTTTTCTTGGTAGCGATATTAATAAGCGGATTTATCCTGTACAGAAACAGGTATCGTTTTTGGTCATGGTCGGACGCGCACCCCTCGGAAAAACAAATTAAAATGTGGACAGTTAAAGATTTCAACCCTGCCGATTACCAAATTTGGAATGTTAATCCCGAATTTGATGATATTGAATTTGATACCGAACTCATAAAAGATTCAACCGCTCTCGTAAAGCGCGCCGACAAAGATGGCGGTTGGTACATTAGAAAACTGATACGCGACAAAAAGGGGGACATCCTTGCGCCCAAAGAAGGGGGGTGGGGTATTATGGGATACGGCTGGAAGCAGTGGGGCACAAATGAATATACAGTCGACGCGGTTCATCTTCAAAGTCAAAAAGGTATTTATAAAATCTACATTAAAGCAACAGGCCAATGGACGTTTGGGAACGGTACGACAATTCAAGGATGGATTTGGGATACGCCGGAAAACACCCCTTGGCATTCGCCTTTCCCGATTCTGGTTACTAATAAAAAAATGGTGTTGAGTTTTAAAGTTAAGATAAACAAAGCTCATAATTACGAAAAAATTGACCACGTTTGGCAAATGATGTCTGTTTCAACTTTTCTTACCTCGCCGGAACTTGAAAAACTGTTGGTAATTGATTTGGCATTTTATATAAATCAAAATGTAATGTACTCTCTTGTGTCGACAAATGCGTATCATTACCAACGGATGATAACACAAGATAAAAAAGACGCCTTTGGAAAATGGAAAACCTATACGGTTGATTACAGCTGGTTTGTCGCCGACGCTCTCAAACGATTTCATCTTGAATACGCTGCCGACACCCTGCAAATAGAATCCTTGGAAATTCTTTCTGAAACGATGTACGGCGAATGCGAGTTTGAAGTGGACAACCTCTATCTGTATTATAGAAGCCGAAAAAACGCCGCTCCTCCGACTTCGTCGACAAACAACGCCAAATGACGCCGCAGACAGCTAAATTGTCATTGCCCCGACACGTCAGGGCAATCCAGAAAAACTTTACTGGATTCTCCAGTCAATCTGGAGAATGACAATGAAGAGGAGTAAGGAAATGAGAAAGAAAAGAGCGATTGTCATCATGGTTATTGCCGCAATCATCGGCATTACCGGCTGGAAAATTTATACGGAATATAATCTTCGCCAAAGCGGCGGCTGGAAAGACGCTCATCCGACCAAAGAACAGATTGACAAGTGGCTTGTGAAAAACTTCAACCCCGGCGGCTTCAAGGTCTGGAACAAAAATCCGCGCTTTGAGGGTTTTGATTTTGACAAAAACACTGATCAATATCTTAAAACGATTTGGAACCAAGAAAATTATTTTACCCCCTTTGGTGATGATGACTGGGGGGCGAGTTGTTTTACTTGGGATTATATAGAGAACGGAAAAGAAACTAAAACATATCCTGTCAAGATGTGCTATCTCTATCCGTCCTTAAATAATGTGGGGGATCGTAGCATCTTCGTATTTGTGAGTCATTATAACTATCGAGAATATAATGATAATTATGATCGATATGGATATTATGGCGTGGGCGCCATTCTTCAAGGATGGGCGCATCCTAAACCTCCACCGTTTAACCACCACATCCCATCGCCGCTTGAAATCTCGAATAAAAAAATAGTCCTAAGTTTTGATATAAACATTTCTCATGCAGGGATTGATACGCAACAAGCAAACGCCTGGCAATTTATCGGAATAAATTTGTGGCTCAAATCGCCTGAATTAAAAAAGAGGGCTGTGATGGACTTAATGCTTTACACAAGCGGAAAAATTCTCCATACCGAAAATGCTCCTGAGGTTTACAGATATCAAAAAGTGGTCGTGAAAAATCAAAAAGAAACATTGAGAAAGTGGCGGCATTACGACATTGACATCTCCTGGTTTATCGCCGATATGTTAAAAAGATTTGAAATTGAGCGCGCCGCGCCGACTTTAAAACTCCTGTCGCTGGAAATTCTTTGCGAAACAGTGTTCGGCAAGTGCGGGTTTTATACGAAGAATGTCTATTTGTATTACAAATAAAATCATCCCAACCCACAAATTTACCCGCCCGCCATCATATTTCCGGCGCATCCTTACGGATGCTACTCCATCGGGACTGACACCCGTAAGGGTGTCACGCGCATTTTCATGCGCTATTCCTTTCCCTTTACGCATCCCATTTTTGGACTGACACCCGTAAAGCTGTCCGCAAACAGCCGTTGGCAGGCGGGTCTGAATACTCCGAATAAAATTTTTAGAGGCCTTTAACGAGGCCTCTTGTTTTTAAACTAGTACCGTGATAAAGTAAGGTCAAACATCGCTCTTTAAAAATACAGGGAGACAAAAGATGGACAGGAATAAATTGTGGAAGATTTTGAAGTATTTTCTTATTTTTCTCATTACACGCCCTTCCGATTTTCCTTACCATTAACGCCACAAAGATCGTCATTATTCTCCTTGCCTGCGTTTACGCGCCGGATTTGTTTCACCGGCTCTTTGATTAAAAATGTGAGGCCCCATCCTCGCCTTAAAGCGAACCTGAAGGTTCACACTACTTAAATTAAAAAGGCTGTTTTATTTAAAACAGCCTTGTTTTTTTTACCACGCACCACCTAGGGTGCATGGTAATAACCCCGAACCCCACGTGGTTCGGGGTTATTTCCGCGTTTGTCTGCGATACGGTTGAAATCCGAGAGCATTGCCGCGGCGGTTACGGCTCCTCCGGCGCCGGGACCTGAAAAATACAATAGCCGCGTCGCGGTTTTGACATATACGACATTTTCCACTCCTTGAGTCGCCGTGAGTTTTCTTGCTAATTCCGAATTTCTGCCGCAAAAACAAGGGACAACTTTCAATTCGTTTGCGTTTGCCTTAGCAACCAACTTTATTTCCGCGCCCTGCTTTTGGGCGCGCAAAACGTCTTTTTGTAAAATTTTCTCAATCCCTCTGATATGCACGCCGTTTAACGCAGGCCACTTGTCAAAACATAATCCGTTAAGAATTATAAGTTTGCAAGCCGCATCAAGCCCGCTCACGTCTTCTGCGGGGTCGGCTTCGGCAAACCCGAGTTTCTGCGCTTCGCAAAGAGCGTCCTCACAACTTTTCCCCTCATGCATTTTTGTTAAGATGTAATTGGTCGTGCCGTTCAATATCCCGCCGACTTCAATAATTTTTTCGGGGATGTGCCCTTCGCGCAACAGCCGCACAATCGGAATGCCGGCGCAAACCGTTGCCTCAAAACCGATTTCAATTCTATTTTCCTGCGAAAAACGCAGGATTTCCTCGCCGTAAAACGCCATTGTTTTTTTGGAGGCGAGGATATACGGCTTCAAAACAGCCTTGGGAACCCATTCTTTTTTGTGGGTTATTCTTTCAAGAATATTTTCAGGCGTATCGTTGGAAACGTCGGCAATAACGCTAATGTTGGGATGGTAGATAATTTCCGAAACATTTTCGGTAAGCAAATTTTTATCAACCTCAACTTTTCTTTTTTTATTTTTATCCTTCACCGCAATTTTCAAAACCCGAAACCGCTCCGATTCTTTTTGAAGCATTTTATAGAGTTCCGAGCCAACATTACCCAAACCAATCAGCCCGATGTTGATTTGTTCCATTTTCGCCTCCTTTATTCTGTCATTACCCAACTTGATTGGGCAATCTAGAAAACATTTCTAAACAACCTTGACAGATTCTCCAGTTGAGCTGGAGAATGACAAAATTGGAACAATTATTTAAAGAATGCGTCATAAACCGAACGCACCGACTTTTCGGCATCTTCGCTTTTAATCAAAACCGAAATGTTTCTTTCTGAAGAGCCTTGGGCGATAGCGATAATATTCACCCCCGCATCTGCCAGAGCGATAAAAAATTCTTTTGCCACGCCTATCTTGCCCGTCATCCCGTCGCCGACTACGGCCACAATTGATATCTCCGGAACGGCAACGACGTCTTCAAGCAATCCGCGACGAAATTCCAGTTCAAACTCTTTCTGAATTGAGTCTACGGCTTTTGTCGCATCGTCCTTTCTTGTTGCAAAACAAATGCTGTATTCGGATGATGCTTGGGATATCATCATTACGTTTACGCCCGCCTGCGCCGTGGCGCCAAAAACCCGCGCCGCGATGCCCGCCACTCCCATCATTCCTTTGCCGACAACGTTTATCAAGGCGAGGTCTGAGATTGCCGAGATTACTTTAACGCCGCTTGGCGTATCGTTGCTTTTCAGCGAAATGAGCGTTCCCGAAAAATTTGGATTATAAGTATTTTTGATTCTGATGGGAATTTCCTTTTGCAGAGCAGGGAGGATGCTGCGGGGATGAAGCACTTTTGAACCGAAATAACTCATCTCCATTGCCTCGGAATAACTGATATTGTCAAGAACTTTCGCTTCGGGAACGAGTTTCGGGTCTGCCTGCATCACCCCGTCAACCTCTTTCCAAATCTGCAATTCCTCAGCCTCAAAAATATTCGCCATCACTGCCGCCGTGTAATCCGAGCCGTTTCTGCCCAAGGTGGTCAATGCCCCTTTGGCGGTTGTGCCGATAAAACCCGGAACAACGGGGATGTAATCCTTATTTTTTAGGAGTGATGAAAAATACAACAACAAATTGGTTTCTGTCTCCGCGAAATCTATCTCGACCCTGCCAAAATTGTCGTCTGTCCTGATGAGCCGCGGCATAACAGGGTTAGAGTCAGCTCCCAATTGCCATAAAAAGGCGGAAAAAATTTGGGAGGACAAAAGTTCGCCGAATGACATTACTCTATCAAGAACGCGCGGCGTGAATTTACGATGAGCAAAAACCTTATTACCCAATTTGTCCAGTTCGTCAAAATATTTTTCAACTACTTCGGATATTCGTTGAAACTTATCTGAATTTTCGGGAAACAACTTTCTGACAAGAATGCGATGACTATGTCTGAGCAAAAGCCAACTTCCCCGACCGCCTCCCCTCGCTCTTTGTCGCGCAAAGTTTATCAAACAATCGGTAACGCCGGCCATTGCCGACACAACTACGATTTTTTCCCCCGGCTCTTTAAGGACAATTTCCGCCGATTTTCTGAACATTTCCGCATTTTTTAAAGACGTTCCGCCAAATTTCATTACTATCATTTCTTCCTCCTCGATTGTTTTAGTTGTTAATGAACTCTGTGTACTCTACGAAATTACAAAAGGGCACGAAATTACGAAATTTTTAGCGCATCCTTACGGATGCTATTCCATTTTTTGGATTGACACCCGTAAGGGTGTTTTTCGTATTTCTGGATTGCTTTCGTTCTTTCGTAGAGTTGCCGTTAAAATGTTTACCATCTCATCCAGCGACAATTCGGGCGGCAGATTAACCGTTAAATCCGCGTATTTTTGATAAAGCGGCTGGCGCAAATTAAAAATTTCTTCAAGAGTCATGCCGCTTCTAATTCCCACCACGCCGCGTGCGTCCAAATTCCTCAATCTCGTCCTTAAAATCTCAAGCGGCGTGTCCAAAAAAACCAGAATTCCCGAATTTTTCAAATGATTGATCGTTTCTTCGCGCAGAACAACGCTCCCGCCGGTTGAAACCACGCAACCAACCGCTTCAAGCCCCAAAACCGCCTCTTTCTCTTTTTCAACAAAACCGTCATCGCCGATTTCATCAATTATCACTTGAAGATGTTTTTGCTCTCTTTTTTCAATCACTTTATCAATGTCCACAAACTGCAAATCAAATTTTTTGGCGAGCGCTTCGCCAATCACGCTTTTACCCGCTCCGGGCATACCGATAAGAATTATATTGTTTCGTTGATTTTCCATAACAAACCACTACTCTATATTGAACCTTGTTTCAGTCTAATTGTCAATCTTAAATTTCCAATTTTCAATTACCAATTTCCAAACAATTCCCAATTCCCAAATTCTCAATTATAATAGTAATGAGTTACTTAGGACTTACGCATTTGCCGTCACCCCGAGCAAGGTCGAGGGGTCTCATACTTAATATAAATCGTATGAGATTTCTCCACTCCTCCGACTTAAAGTCGGAGTCGGTCGAAATGACGAATTAATGAAAGTAAGTGCGTAAGTCCTATTACTATTATAATTCCGCTATAATTCCGCTATAATTCCGCGTTTGTCCGCGTTGTCCCGATGAAATCGAGGATCCTCGACAGAGTCGGGACTATCCGCGTTTATCCGCTTCTATCTATATGAGAACAAATATTGAAATCGCGAAAATTTTTTACACCATCGCCGATATTTTGGAGATGAAGGATGTGCAATTCAAACCGCGCGCTTATCAAAAAGTCGCCATGGCTTTGGAGTCCTTGGGCGAAGAGGTCGGGAAAATTTACAAAAAAGACGGCATTAAGGCGCTGCGAAAAATTCCAGGCATTGGCCAAAACATCGCTCTTCACATTGAGGAATTGCTCAAAACCGGCCGCTTAAAAGCATACGAACGCCTTAAAAAACAATTCCCCGTTGATGTTGAGGCGCTTACGGCAATCGAAGGCGTGGGCCCTAAAATCATCAAAGTTCTTTATCAAAAATTAAAAATCAGAAATATAAAGGATTTGGAAAAAGCCGCCAAATTGGGCAAATTAAAAAATCTGCCGAGATTCGGAGAAAAAATGGAGCAAAAAATCCTGCGGGGCATAGAATTTTTGCGCCAAAGCAAGGGCAGGTTTCTCTTGGGTTATATTTTGCCGATTGTCCAAAGGATGGAAAACGCTCTTCGGAAAGTTCCGGGCGTTGACCAGGTAAAAACCGCGGGTTCAATAAGAAGAATGCAGGAAACCGTGGGCGACATTGATATTTTAGTAACGGCGAAATTCCCCCAAAAAGTAATGGACAACTTTGTTTCTCTGCCAGAAGTTAAAGCAATTTTAGCCAAAGGGCAAACCAAATCAAGCGTGCGATTAAAAATCGGCATTGACGCCGACGTGCGCGTTTTAAAACCCGCAGAATACGGCTCGGCTTTGCAATATTTTACCGGCGACAAAAATCACAATATCCATCTGCGGACAATCGCCATTAAAAAGGGCTATAAATTAAGCGAATACGGACTTTTTAAGGGCAGAAAACGGGTAACGGGGAGAACCGAAGAAGAAATTTATAAAAAATTGGGAATGAAATGGATAGAGCCGGAACTCAGAACCGATTCCGGCGAAATCGAGGCATCAGTACAAGGAAAATTGCCGAAAATCATTCCTTACAATTCCATCTTGGGCGATTTGCAGGTGACAACCAATTGGACCGACGGGGACGCAAGCATTTCCGAAATGGCCGAAGCCGCCATAAAACTCGGTCTTCGTTACATTGCCATTACCGACCACACCAAGACATTGGCAATGACCGGCGGTTTGGACGAAAAAAAACTAGAAAAGCAAGGCAGGGAAATCGATAAATTGAATCAAGAATCAAGAATTAAGAATCATGGCTTCCGCATTTTAAAAAGCGCGGAAATAAACATTTTAAAAGACGGTTCGCTTGACATAAAAAACGAGGCGCTGGCAAAACTTGATTTGGTTCCCGTCGCCGTCCACTCCAATTTCAAAATGACCAAAAAACAAATGACCGAAAGAATCGTCAAGGCGATGCAAAATCCTTATGTGAATATCCTTTTCCATCCGACCGGACGGCTTATCGGCCAGCGGCCGCCTTATGAAGTTGACATAGACGCGGTGATTTTAGCGGCGAAAAAATACGGCGTGGCGCTTGAAATCAACGCTTTCCCGAACCGTCTGGATATCAACGACTCGCAGGCGAGAAAAGCGGTCCAAGCCGGGGCGAAACTCACAATCGACACCGACGCCCACGCCCCGCATCATTTGGCATATCTGAATTTGGGCGTTGCCCAAGCCCGCCGCGGCTGGGCAAAAAAATCCGACGTCTTAAACACCCTGCCGGTTGATGAGTTTTTAAGGGCGATAAAGGGATTGAAAAAGAAAAAATAAAAAATTATTTTAATCCCGCGTTTACTGTTGTTTAATTATTTATAAGGGGCGACCGCCCTTTTTAAATAATTTAAATTATGTGACTAAAAATATAAAAGAACATATAGCGATTTGGGTATTAATTCTGGCCAGTTGTCCAAGACTGCAAAAAATAACTCGCTTCAAAGCGAGGAAGGACTGTCCCCGATTGTTAATGGCAAACAAATCTTAAAAATGGACGCTTCTTCTTACAATTATTCGCCAAACTATTTTAGTGAGGGTTGGAATACCAATAAGATGGGAAATTACCGACAAAGGAACCAGTGGTTGTACTAATGCTATTATTTCAAGGAATTTATTTGAGGGAGAAATTCCCTTAACCCCGGGACAAACCAGTATTAAGGAATTTACTCCTAAAAAATCGGGTAAGTATAAATTTAGTTGTTGGATGGGGATGATTTCGGGAATTATAGAAGTTATAAATAAAGGCGGCGCGACCTCCCAAAATAATATCTTAAACGGCGATGGAAATTTATTTACTCCTTCGGGCGCAGAGAGTTCGGGCGGAAGCTGTGGTGTAAATGGAAAATGTGGTTGCGGCGGAAGATAAAAATACAATTTATAATTTAAGAGGAGACGGAAATTTATGAAGATGAATAAATTATTAAAAGCTATTGTTAACAGCCGACTTTGGAATTTTATCTTGATAAGATTTTGTCTGCCGAATATTTTAAAGTTGGTTGATGAAAAATTTAAAACAGCCCTTGAGATAGGTTGCGGAATTGGCGCAACAACCAAAAAATTAGTCAAACATTTTCCCAAAGCGAGATTGATAGCGATTGATTATGACTCCTTGCAGGCGGCGAGAGCAAGAAAAGAGCTTGCTAATTTTCAAAATATTGAAATTGAAGAAGCAGACGCAACAAACTTGCCTTTTGCGGCCGAGACATTTGATGCGGTTTTTGTTTTTAATACGCTTCATCATATCCAAAATTACGAAGAAGCTGTAAAAGAAATCAGTCGTGTTTTAAAACAAGGAGGATTTCTTTATTTGATGGATGAAGGAAGAACTTTTTTTAACCCTGTTTTTAAATTCATTGACCGGCCAGAAGCGCTTTTTACCAAAAATCAAATTAAGGAAATATCTTTGAAATTTAATTTAAAATATGAAAAAGGAGCGGGAGGCGAAAAAATTTTTTATTTAGCATTTAAAAAAATTGGATAATTAAAAATATAGAGGATTTACGGGGTTTTTATAGCAAGCCAGAGAACTGCGCCAAGTTAAGACTCTCCAAAGTCCCCATTTTGGGGATTTTTTGGTTATTTTTTCTTTTTGGAAATGTAAACTGGTTAATGCTTGAGCATTTTTCAGTTTACATCTTGGATTTTTTGGGCTGGTTTTGACCGTTTTACCCGTTTAACCCGTAACACGTATTACGGGTTAAAAAAAGGGGGGGTTTTCCGCCAAATTTAGCCAAAAAGTTTCAAAAAAGCGGTTTTGGGCTGTCAAGGCTGTACAATGTCAACACATCTTGGAGACATAGTTAATGTTAAATTTGATTTTTAAGTACTCAGCAGGCGTTAATTGATTTAACGATTCATGAGGACGATAGGTATTGTAATTGTATAGATATACTTGTAATCGTTTGTTCAATTCGGTTAAGTTGCTTGTTAGATTCCCCATGCTGTAAAATTCCTCCTCGTCAGTTCGGTGTGAGCGTTCTACGAAGGCATTATCCTCAGGCGTCCTTAAATGGCTAAAAACCCTCTTGATTCCCTGTTTCTCGCACTATTTGTCAACCAGACTTTTGAATTCAGAGCCATTATCCGTTTGTATCTCTTGGACTCTAAAAGGAAACGAACTTTTTAATTGGCCAAGGAAGTGAACTACTTTGTCTTGGTGTTTAGTGCGATAAACCCAAGCAAACTCGATTTTAGAAGCGCAGTCAATTGCGGTTGCTTGGTATGCTTTCTCGCCGTTTGAGAATCTCAGGTGTTTTAGGTCAACTTGAACCCTTTCCCCGGCAAAAACGCAATCTTTTCGCTCTACTCTGACGACTTTGCGTCTTGAACGATAAGGGATAATCAAATCTCTTTTCTTCAAAACGCGGTAAATGGTTAAGTCGGACACGCCAAGAGCATAATCCCTCTTTAAAACCGCTTTTAATTTCTTTGGCCCCCATCTTAGATTCTCCCTTTTGACTTGAACGATTAACTCGCGAACCTCCGGCGTGATTTGCTTTGGCGATGTTTTGGGCTTGCGGGATTTAGATTCCAATGATTTAATATTCATTGGATCGTACCATGCTTTCCAATACCAGAGGGTGCTTTCCGCGATGCCGAAATGTCGCGCCGTTAGCGCGGCATTTCTTGTTTTCGCGTAAAAGTCCATCCACTTAAGTCTGAGTTTTGCTTCGGGACTTAACCGAAGGTTCATTTTTGAAGCCATATATTCAAGGGTTAATAGTTCATTAATATAATGATAACCCTTAGGTAATGGTTTGGCAAAACGATGGTAGACTTTTGGCCACATATGCCTAAAAGCCTCCGAAATGTATTGTAATTGTACAGCCTCTTGACAAATTTTTGAATTTATGGTAATGTTCCCATAGAGACAAGAATCCCAATGGGAATAGGCCTGTTGGGATGA
>DYHP01000011.1 GCA_020724105.1 Candidatus Methylomirabilis sp.
AGGGACTAAAATGAGATAACTTTTTTGAGTTCAAAATAAGGGGGAAGTTAATACCAGTTCTATTTTATAACAAATTCTCGCAAAAAAAGGCCTCGTCGTTGATAGACGAGGCGGCGGGAATCAAGAGTCAAATTTTTCACCCTTTGACCCTACGGGTCATCACCCGCAGGGTTGACGAGTGATCTCCCGCGGGGAGACAAAAATCAAATGAGAGATTGACCACACACACCAATGAATTGGTGTGGGGGCTAAAATTTTATTTTAAATACAGTTTTTTATAATAATTCCAATGGCTCAAAACTTCCTCCGCTTTCTCCATCATCGCCTCATCGTCGGTCGGGTCCATTTCAATGTGCGGTTTGATGCCCTTATTATGAATTGATTCGCCTGAGGGTAGATAATATTCCGCGATGGAGAATATTAATTTGGAGCCATCCAATAATTCAAACATCCTCTGCATCAGCCCTTTGCCAAAGGTCTTCTCTCCCAGAATTATCGCTCTTTTGTGGTCGCGCAGCGCTCCGATAAACATCTCCGAGGCGGACGCAGAACTGCTGTTGGCAAAAATAACAATCGGGGTTTCAAAGTAATAATCGTAGTCTTCGCTCGTTTGAAACTTCTGCTCAGATGAATCTCTGAACTTAACGGTCATAAACGAAGTTTTGGGTGGTAAAAAATAAGACGCGACAAATATGCTCTCCGAAATCAAGCCGCCTTCATTCCCCCTCAAATCTATAATTATCCCTTTGACTTTTTGATGTTTAAAATCTTCTATGTCCCTACCTATGGCAACAGGATTCCTGAACCAGAAAGAAGGGATGTTAAAATAGCCAATTTTGCCGAAATTTGTTTTAATAATTTTACTTTCAAACTGTTTTTTATTTGCGATTTCTTCTTTATTTTCGGCAGTCACCAGTTGAGAATAAGGTCCCAAATTTCTCACCATTTCACCAATCGCCGGATAAACCAATTCGTCTAAATCTATTTCCTTATAATAATATTCATTAATTAAATCGAGCACTTGTATAAACAGCGCTCCTTTTTCAATCATTTCTTTGTCTTCGGCGTCTACTGGAACAGCGCTGTTTTTAATCGGCGAAAGAATAACGGGTGAAAACTTAAGAGCGGTAAGAGCTCTTTCAGGGCGATAAAAATAGGGAATCGCGATAGCCGTCATTACGCCAATCAACATCAAAATCACAAGCATGGCAGCGATTGATGTCCTGTCAAATTTTTTGATTTCCATTTGTTTCTCTCCTTTTTTGTTGTGATTGTTAAAGGTCTATGAATCTTTTTACTTTATCTATCATGATAAACATTCCCACTGCGGACGCGACCGGATTTGAACCGGCGATCTACTGCGTGACAGGCAGTTGTGTTAACCGGGCTACACCACGCGTCCGCGATAGAAATGTTTAAAAAATTTCTTGATTCCAATGATCGCTTCTTTTTTACAACAGGCATAATCAATTTACCAAAAATGCGTAAGTTTGGCAAGCCGTTTTATTGGCGGAGAGGGTGAGATTCTCCGCCCGAGGCGGATGCGCCTTGAGCGCAGAACCAAAATAAAGATAAACGGAAGGGGTGGGATTCGAACCCACGAGAAGATTCCTCCTCTACAGGTTTTCGGGACCTGCGCCTTCAACCACTCGGCCACCCTTCCAACAATCTAAAGATTAGCAAAAACTTGTTTTTTTATCAAGGCAGAATTTTAGAGACTGGGAATCTAAAAATTAAATCATTGTATTTATTAATCATATCTCCTGTCAAGCCATTGGCTAAACAAATATCCTTATAAAAATAAGCCGACGTCCTCGCCTTTCTCTCACAATTTTTGTAATCAATTTCCACTAACCCGAATCTTGGCCAAAATCCCTTCTCCCATTCAAAATTATCCATCAATGACCAATGTAAATAACCTCTAACGTCTACCCCTTCATCGATTGCTTTATGAACATGTTTTAATGTCTCAAAAATATACCAAGCCCTTTTCTCGTCTTTGGCGTCGGCTAATCCATTTTCGGTAATATAAATCGGCTTGTTATATTTTTTTAAATCTTTCAAAACAAAATACATTCCTTCTGGATATAGCTCCCATCCTATATCCGAAACAATTGCATTTTCATTCCTATTAAAACCGTAATTAATCCTATTGTGGAAATAATAATTCAAACCAATAAAATCTTGGCAATCATTAATCCTGTTTAAAAAATAAAAATTTACCCACCAATCGGCGAATTTTTTAAGCAAAAGATTAACCGCTCGGTTCTTATAAGCCTCAATATAAACATTATTTGTAGCGACGCCTATTTGGGCTATGGGATTAATTTTTTTAATAATCTTAAATGCCTTTCGGTGAGCTTTGATTAAATTTCGCGTTACTAATAAATAAGAAATTAAATTTTTCTTTTGAGGCGGCCAAATACCGCTAAGATAAGAATTGTTTGCATATAATTCTGCCTCATTTAAAGTTATCCAAAATTGTACCTCATCCTTTAGGCTGGCAACCACTTTTTCCGTATAGCGAGAAAAATAATTGATGACTTTTCCCGATTGCCATCCTCCTTTGTCACGAAGCCAGACGGGGATTGGCCAATGCCACAAAGTAACAAACGGCTCTATGCCCAACTCTCTTAATTTTCTTGCCTTTTCTTTATAGTGGTCAATTTCTTTCTGATCAAAAACCCCCTCTTCCGGCTCAATCCTAGACCAAGCAATAGAAAAACGAAGAACGTTGTGACCGAGTTCTTTGGCGAGATTAAAGTCTTCGTGAAAAAGTTTATAGTGATTACAAGCCTTGCCGGAAACAAAATTATCAAGCCCGTATTGTTCGGCCAACCCTGTTGATCTTAAATGACTAAATCTTTTTTCAGACTTCTCCCACTCAGTCCAATCATTATGCTTATCTCCTTCAATTTGATGGCTGGAGGTAGCCGCGCCCCAAAAAAAATCATCAGGAAATTTTAGATTAAAAGTGTTCATAAAATTATTCACGGCTGACTATTGTTAGCCCAACAATCAGCCAAAACAAAACCGACAAGTCATTTTTAAAATATGGCACGTCAACCAAACCGTGGACAAGTAGCGCTATCATAGATGAGGCAATCGCCAAAAACACAACTCTGTTAATTTTTGTTCCGTCATAATTTCCAATTTCCTCCGACAACGTCAAGAGTCCTCGATGGAATCGGGACAATTTCCAATTTCCCAATAAATTCCAAATCCTCAAATTCCAAAAAAACAAAACGACAATCGCGGCAAAAGACAACAAGCCTAAAAGACCGATTTCTGACCAAAAATTGAATATTATATTGTGCGGATAAAGGAAAACTTCCATCCACTGCGCTTTGTGGTACGACAAAATGGCAGTTTGGTAACCGGAAAGCCCGGCGCCGAAAATTGGCCTGTCTTTCAGCATCTGCCAAGTTTCAGACCACATCGTTATTCTCGTCATTCCAGACCAATCTTTAAGCAATAACTTGTCTTTAATTGCTGAAAATGAATCGCCGAACAAAAACAGAGAAACAGAGAAACAGAGAAACAGAAGAACTAAAATTAAACGAGTTTTGTTGTTGTAAAATAGTAAGAAGAAAAATAAACCCGCCGCCAGCGCCGCCAACGCCGCTTCGGTTTTGGCAAAGTAAATAGAGAGAATTGACAAAATCATAACTACTGACCAAGAAAATAAGTTTAAAAATTTAGAAATTAAAAATTGATTAAAAATTAAAAATTTAAAATTAAAAATTATTTGATAAAAAAATAATGGTATAAGCGGCGCCAAAAATAATCCGACAGCGTTAGGATAGGGAAAGATGCTTGTCACTCTCATTTCCGCTTGCCAGGGCGCGGGAATAGGAACCCCGAAAAATCTTTGTAAAATGGCGCAAATTGAAATATAAAACGCCGAAATCCCCAGGGCAGAAACAATGAATTTAAAATTTTTGGCCGCATCGAAGTCCGACTTCCCGAGGAAGTCGGACTTCTTTACATTTTTTCGAAATTCCGAAATTAAAACGATAAAAAACAAAATCGGCTCAATAAAATACGCTTTCCAAATCCCGGCGGCTTCCCGCAAATTAGGCAAAGTCCCGTCGAATGACTGGGACGAAACAAACATTCCGATTGTCGCCGACAACAAAAACAGAGAGATAAAAAAGAATAGCAACCATTGATCTTTAATCTTTGACATTTGACATTTGACATTTTGTTGGAAATTGGAAATTGTCCCGATTCCATCGAGGACTTTCGACGTTGTCGGAGGAAATTGGAAATTCTTAAATAACCATACTAAAAAAATCATCAAAATCATTACTTCTAACATCGTCATCGGAATTCTCAACACTTGAAATCTAATAAGATAGCTCGGCAAGGCGGCGAGAATTATAAAAATTCCCCAACGGAGATTATAAAATGCGATGACTGTGAAAATTAGAAAAAATACTACCCAAAAAATCATCATAACCATTAATAATCCTTGACTATTGACCGTTAACTATAAAGGTCAAAGATTAAAAGTCAAAGATCAATAATTAAAAAGATTTTGTCTTAAAAGACAAAACCTCTTTTATCATCTCTTTGTTGCATCCTCCGAACAGATAGAAAACCGCCGCATAAACCAAAGCGCCGGCGCCTATTTGAATCAACAAAATTTTAACCGGAAAAACATACAAAAAACAAATCATCACCCCCGCCGCGGCAAGCGATTTTAAAGGAATTGAAAAAGAAATCCTGAACCCGCTCGTTTTTCTTGTCAGAAAATACGCCCAAACGGCAATAAATATTTCGGAAAAAATCGTCACCCCGGCCGCGCCCCAATAAGAATAGCGCGGGATAAAAATAAGATAACCGATTAAAGACAAAACCGCATCGCAGGCAAAACCCCAAACAATTTTTTTCTGTTTTTTTAAAGCAATAACCGTATGGGTAAAAAGCGTGCCGAAAAATATCCACCACAAGGCAATAAGCAAAACCTTAAACACGCCGCTTGATACGGAAAATTTTTCCCCGGCGATAAACACCATTACAGGCTCGGCGAGGAAAATGCCTCCCAAAACCAAAGGCATGGCCATGGCCATCAAAGCGTCCAGAGTTCTTTGGGTCACCCGATTAAATCTCTCTTTATTCCCCTCTGCCCAGATGCCGCTTAGCGCCCCCAAAACCATGCCGATAAAGACAAAAACAAAAGCAACAATGGCGTCCACGATTCTGTAAGGCGCGCCGTAAATGCCCACTTCCTCCTGCGACCGGAGAATTGAAAGAATAAACACATCGCCTCTCAAATAAACCAAATTTAAAACTATGGTAAGAGCCAAAGGATACGAACGTCGCCAAATTTCTTTCCACACATCCCAATTAAAAGCGAAGAAAATGCGGCTGAATTTTCTGCTTGAAACGTAAAGGGTGATAAAATAAACGGCCGCGGACACGGAGTTGGCAAGCAAAAACCAGCCGAGGGTGAAATTTAAAAAAATGAAAGCCGCTACCAGCCCCAAAAACACAAGGCGATTTAAAATTTCGGCCAAAACCATAAATTCCGTCCGGATTTCCTTTTGGAAAACGCCGATTGGGACTTGCGAAATTGTATTGAAAAAGAAAGCCGCCGAACTTATGGCTATGCCGATTTTTATTGCCGCGGAATACGGCATAAAAAGAGCAACAATCGGCGCTAGGCCGAAAAACAAAAAAGCGCTTATCACGCGGGCGGCAAAAATATTACTTAGAATTTTGTTTCTGTCCGCTTCGGGCTCTGAGATCATTTGGATAGTTATGAGCGTAATGCCAAAATCAATTAAAATGCCGAAAATCTGCACAAATGTGAGCACGGTCGTGTATTCGCCAAAACCCTCCCTGCCTAAAAAGCGAGTAAGTAAACCAATGATCACAAGCCCCAAGAGGGCACTCGCGCCTTTGCCGATAAGTTGATATAAAGTATTGTGAGCAACCTTTCGTGTTAGAGACATAGATAAGAAACGAATTACGAATCTGAATGAATATACGAATTTTCTCCCCCACTATTCATATGAATTCGTTATTCGTATCCCATTTGATTTTTGTCTGATTTTATGATATAATAAATATAGATTATACGCCATAGTAATACGTCATCACCACGCCACAAGACGCCAGAAAATTGGCGTAAATTGGCGTAGTTATGGCGTTAAGTGGCATCTATCCAAAAAATGTTGCCTTCTTCGTTTCAAAGGATTTTTTATAAACGTGCCGCAAAAGATTGGAAAATTATTTTATATCTTGCGGCGGTTTTTGTATTCGCGGTTTCTCTGCTTCTTCCCCAAAACGCCTTGGCTGCCGCAAAAACCTCAAAACAACCGACTAAAAAAACCTATCCGAGTTCTTATTTTTCCGCCAAAAGAATCATCCAGTCGGCGGAGACAATTGAAATGAAGGCTGGCGACGCGGCGACGTTCACCATCGGCTTTAAAAATACCGGCAAGGCAGTTTGGAAAAACACAGCGAAACAATTCATTTCGGTTTACACCGCCTCTCCTTATTACAGAAACAGCGTCTTCGCCGCCGATTCATGGATTTCCGTTGAACAGCCGGCGAAATTAAAAAATGAAACAGTTCAACCGAACGAAATCGGCTATGTGGAATTTAAATTAAAAGCGCCCGACAAACCGGGCAATTACGCAGAAACATTTTATTTGACGGCGGAAAACACAAAATTTATTCCGGGAGGAAAATTTACTATCAATATTGTGGTGCACGAAAAACCGGCTTACAGCGCCTTTAAGATGATACAAAGCGACCACCAATTAATTTTAAAAAGAAGTGAAGCAAAAAATTTTAGAATTGGATTCAAAAACACCGGCCGTCTTCCTTGGAAAGACAGGGCATTGGTGAAATCCGGCGTAACCCTTGCCGCGAACAGCATCTATGACCTCTTTGTTGACCCGAGCTGGGTAGATTATTTCATTCCGGTTAAAGTTGTTAATGACACTATCCTCCCCGGACAGCTCGCCTTTTTTGATTTTAAAATTAAAGCTCCTGACAACTCCGGCGATTACACATTAAAAATGGTTCTACAGGTCGACGGACAGGAGGTTGACGGCGGTTTTTTTGACCTGCCAATTACGGTGACTGACGAGAGTTTTGCGCCGCCGACCGAACCCCGGTTCGTGCCGACAATGCCGGAGCCCAAAATCCGCGTCGGCTTATTTGCATCCGAACCAATGGAGCAAATCCAGGCAAACGGCGCCTTTGAACTGCAAGACGAAAACGGCAACACAATAATGTCTTTTGCCCCGGATGAATTGATTAATTTATATCCTTGGGCTAATGGCGTCCATCATCTCAAAACAAATTTCGGCAAGACTTACACTTCGCCAAATTATTTTCGCTTTGTACCAAAAACCGCCACTTATTTCCTCATTCCGACTTACCGCCGACCGGTTCCTTGGGATCGTTCGCAACACGACAATATGGTGCGGGGCGAACTTTGGTACAGATACGCGCCCAAAAAAGACAAATTTTATATGCTCAACGTTTTGCCTTTGGAAGATTATCTCAAGGGGCTCGCGGAAAACGGCAATAATAACCCGATTGAATTTTTAAAAGCCCAGGCCGTTGCCGCGAGAACTTATGCTTTGTATTACATTTTAAACGGCGGCAAGCACCCTGACAAAAATTTCGACCTCGTCCCTAGCCAAAACGACCAGGTCTACCGCGGATACAAATCCGAATTAAGGATGCCGAATTTCACCAAAGCGGTGGAAGAAACGCGAGGCGTTGTCGTCACTTACAACGACAAAATCGTCATCACGCCTTATTTCGGGCACAGCGACGGAAGAACTCGCGATTGGACCGAGGTCTGGGGCAGAAGTTTCAAACCATGGCTTATCAGTCGGCCTGCTCCTTATGATGTTGGAATGAAAAAATACGGCCACGGCGTGGGAATGTCGCAAATTGACGCCCGCGGCCGCGCCCTTGAAGGTTTGGGCTACGCCGAAATCCTGCCGTTTTACTATACCAATACCAAACTGAAGAAAGTTTATGAATGAGTTTTAACCCCCGCCCACTGCGACAGCCTCATTACATTCACCGCCCCCCACATACACGACGCCGCCATGGCCAAGGACATAAGCGCATAAATGACCATCAGCGCATAGTCGCCGCAGATGAACCACAGAATAACTGCGACGGCGGCAAAAAGCGCGGCGAACCCACAAAGGATACTCCTCAAACCTGCTTTGTAAGCTTTCATGATACCTCCTTTAATTTAATAGGTCAAGGAAAGGTCACCCGTCCGAAAAATTCGGACAAGCCCTTCCTTTTTTGATTTCCAAAGAACTTAACACACCATTATACCACACCCCGAAACCCCTGTGCGGCCCAAAACCGCTTTTTTGAAACTTTTTGGCTAACATAAGCCAAAATAAACGGCTCCGACAGCGTCGTAGCCGTTTTCGGAATAACCCCGCCCCGACTTAAAGTCGGGGCGGGTTTATTGGATTCCCCAATTAAATCGGGAGATGACATTTAAGGCATTCGGATAAATTTGGATTATTGGGATGATTTTATTAGAGCTTTACGTTTTGCTCAAAACATGGAATTTTCTGTCGCCTTCCGCCAAGTCGAGCAATCTCTGCCTGATGTGGTGCGGGTCGGGAATGCCTTTTAAAATGAAAAATTCTTTTTCCCCGGCAGTCTGCGCTATCACGTCGCCGTAATTGAACATTGTGGCAAAAATACCGTGGATTTCCGACCGCGCGTCTTGGATTCTGTATAAATCCAATTCGGAAATAGTGCGAGCGAACAGCCCTCTCTGGTCGATGGAAACCAACCTGTCATTGGTGATAATCCAATTATCCAAATAATATTCTATGAATTGGGCGAAGAAAAAAACCCAAATCCCCAAATAATAAGCCGAGGCGACAAGAATAAGCGCCGGCTTTGTCACCGCCCCCTCGAGAAGCGTTGGATAATGGACGGCGATAAAATAGTAAAAGAACACGGGCACGGCGGCGGAAAATAAAAATACCAAAACCGTTCTCGCAAACAAAAGCGGGTGTTTTCTCAAACGATAAATAATTTCTTCATAGACCTTTTTGTGAATAATCTCTGAGATTGTCATATTTTTTAATAGAAGCCACCAAACGCTATCACAACGCTATTTGACGCCAGTATAATGGCGTAACATGGGTAGTTATGGCGTAAATTGGCTTCTACAAACCCATGTTTACATCCAAATTCTCATACCCAGAGAATGAGTAAACGACTTCGAGCCAATCGATGGTTTTTAACATATCATAGGTCTGGAAAAGAAGCAAGAGCGCGCCGGCTAAATAAATAAACGTCGCCGTAAAACCGACAAAGGTGTACCCACCCCATCTTAAAATGTGGTAAAGATTTATTAACGAAAAAATAACAAAAACAAGCAAAAACAAAGCATGGGGAATTAAGAGCCAGAAAAGTTGGATGTTGAAAGTTGTGTTCATGATACATTATACAAATCTACAAATCTTATGCTAATTTTCAAATTGCGAATTTGCAATTTGTAGATTGGCAGAGAATTCGCGGATTGGCATAATCTATTTTTTATTTTGATAATCGTTTATCGCCGCTCTGAGCGCTTGGTCTCCCAAAACCGAACAATGCATTTTAGGTTCGGGCAAACCGCCCAATTCTTTTAAAATATCCTGCGGCGTAATTTTTAACGCTTCCTCAATTTTCATCCCCCCCTTTTTTGCCACCATTTCCGACATCACTGAAGTTGAGGCAATAGCCGAGGCGCAACCGAATGTCCGCCATTTACATTCTTTAATCCTGTTGGTTTCTTTGTCAACCTTAATCCAAACCTTCATCATATCGCCGCAAACCGGCGAACCGACCACGCCGACGCCGTCGGCTTTGTAATTTTTTTCGTCTTCATCAGTCATTAAATTGCGGGGGTTAAAAAAGTGGTCTTTGACGATGTCGGAATACAACCAAGCGCTTTGCTTATCTTTTGACGCTACATCACTTTTTGATAAATCTTGGGTCATATTAAAATCATCCTAACCTACAAATTTACCTGCCCGCCATCATATTTCCGACGCATCCTTACGGATGTTACTCCATCGGGATTGACACCCGTCAGGGTGTCCGTAAACAGGCGTTGGCAGGCGGGCCCGAATACTCCGAATTCATATTTGGGGCATTCGGATATATTCGGATTGTTTGGATGATGTTATATTTTAATCACTGATATCTTTCTCAACTTTGCCACAATCCCCGGAAGGATTTTTAAAAAATAGTCAATGTCTTGTTTCGTCGTGTAATTTCCCAAAGTGATGCGCAGCGAACCGTGCGCCAATTCTTGCGGCACGCCAATCGCTTTTAAAACATAAGATGATTTATGCGAGATTGACGAACACGCCGAACCCGTGGAAGCGTAAACGCCTTTTGCGTCAAGATAAAGAACCAATGATTCTCCCTCAATTCCCTTAAAGGAAAAATTGATGTTGTTCGGCAATCTTTGCGTCAGGTGGCCGTTTAAAGTAACGGCTGGAACTTTTCCCATTACGTTCTTGATTAAATAGTCCCTTAAAGCCGTTAGTCGTTTTGATTCCGAAACCCTTTTTTGATTTGCCAGTCCAAGCGCTTTGGCAAGCCCGACAATTGACGGAACATTTTCCGTGCCGGCGCGCAAATTCCTTTCTTGTCCGCCGCCCCATAAAATCGGTTCAAGCCGCACGCCGCTTTTAACGTACAAAAGCCCGATACCTTTGGGTCCGTAAATCTTGCTGCCGTTCAGGGTCAATAAATCAACTCCCAATTTTCCAACGTCTAAATCTAAATAGCCGGCCGCCTGGCAGGCGTCGGTATGGAAAAACGGCGGTTCGGACGCCTTGCGACCCAACTTCATTTTGAATTTTTTAATCACCTCGCCGATTTCGTTAATCGGCAAGATTGTTCCGATTTCGTTGTTGGCGTACATCACGGAAACCAAAACCGTTTTCTCATTAAGTTTTTCCGCGACTTTTTCCGCGCTTACGAGCCCGCCTTTGTCCGGCGACAAAAAATCAACTTTAAAACCTTGTTTTCTGACAAGATATGAAATCGGCTCTAAAACCGCGTGATGCTCGATAAAAGTGGAAATAATGTGATTATAATTGTACAGAGACTTGGTCTCCTCAGGAGACCAAGTCTCTGTACAATTTCTAATATAAGCCCGGCAAGCTCCCAAAACCGCCAAATTGTCGCTTTCCGTGCCGCCCATGGTGAAGATGATTTCCGAGGTTTTGCAATTCAAGAGATTGCCGATTTTTTGGCGGCTTTGCTCAATGGCGTCTTTTGCCTTTTTGCCCGCGGAATAAAAACTGGAGGGGTTGGCGTAAATTTCATCAAAATAAGGCAACATCGCCTTCTTTACCCCCAGGTCAACAGGCGTGGTGGCGGCATTGTCAAGATAAATCTTCCGCATAAAAGCATCCTAACCTACAAATTTACCTGCCCGCCATTATATTTCCGACGCATCCTTACGGATGTTACTCCATCGGGATTGACACCCGTAATGGTGCCCGCAGACAGACGTTGGCAGGCGGGCCAGAATACTCCGAATTCATATTTGGGGCATTCGGCCTGCCCCGTAGTGTCCCGATGAAATCGGGAATACTTCGGGGATACATTCGGATGATTAGAATGATGTTAGTATCATATCAAATTTAACTGTTTTTTTCAAATAAAAAACCCGACTCGCGGGTCGGGTTAAGTTGAATTTATATCTCCTCCCCTTTTATCTCCTCTACCCAAGAGGAAGAATTTTGCAACCGGCCTTCTTAAACAATTCGTTCAGTATCTCTGACGCGCTCTTTTCCCCTTACTTTTCCGCTTTAATCTCCACTTTCACCCTCGGCGTGCCTTCGCCGTGGTACGCGAGATTCTCCAATTGCTCCTCGTTCATCTTCACAACCTCATCCTTAATTGCCTGTTTGAGTTCTTTCACCTTCACCGCAAAGAACTCAAATGCTTTTTTCTTCAGAGATTTATAAAGTTCTTCCGGATCAACTTCCAATTTTTGATATGATTCAAGATAAACTTCAACCTCGTCGTTCCAAACTGCGCGACAACCTCTTGCGTTATCCTTCCCTTTTTCCTCAACATACGGCCGCAGAACATCGGCCAACTCTTTTTCTTCTTTTTCGAGACCGCGATTTAATCTTCTCACAGCGTCAAGCCGCTTGGCTTTTTCAACGATGTTTTTCGGTAGGTTCATTTTTTTCCTCCTTTCTTGCTTGGTCCGACTCGTATGGATTTGGAACCCCCCTTTTTCATCGCTTCATCAATTAGACGGAAAACCTCGTTTGCAATTTGTTTAGACTTGATTGACTCTAAACATTTCGCAATCGCCTTTTGGACAAAATCGTTTGTCGAAAGATTCTGTCTCAGACAAACCTTCTTCATCTCATCGTTCATCTCTCGCGAAATCTCAACGACCACTTTATCATTCTTGCCGTCCGGTTTCTTTCTCATCTTTGCCTCCTTCTTTTTTGGTGATAAAATCTTTTTTGACCATTTCTTAAAATACTTCCTGCTTCTACTCAAATGAGGTTCGGGGAGATCAAGCCATGGCATCTTTTTTCTCCCTTCCAAATTTTGAAAGTTTTTCTATTCTTCTTTTTAGTTTTAAAGACCTTGATGTTAATTTATCACAAGTCCAAAAATGTGTCAATCTCATTAAAAACATCTATTATTTATAGAACACGGTCGTGTGTTATAAATAATGGAGGCAATCATTCCGCACGCCCACAAAACGCCGGAAAGCACGGCAAATAAAATTCCCGTCTTGCTCTGCGGCATCTGGAATTTGCCGGCGCTTTCCAATCCCCAATTTTCAAACAAACTCCAAATCCTAAAATTTCAAAATTTTTATTTTTCTAAAATATTGCATATTTTCTCAAACTCTTTTTTCGCTTCTCCAACACATTTTTTCGTCGGTTTGCCGGTGTCTAAATCCACAAAATCTTGACGATAAGGTATTTTTACGCGCAAAGCGAAAACTTTTTTGCCAGCGCGTTTTTCTTTGGTTTCCACCGTTTCCGCTATATGCGGCACGCTATCTAATTGTTCCGCGGAAACAAAAACATCTGCATTGCGCGGTAATTTTTCAGAAAATATTTGTATCGCCGGATAATGAATAATGTCATCTTGCGCGATTCCCACTTTTTTTGTCGTTTCCTCGCGGCCGACAGTTTTTACTTGAACTGGTATGCCCATTTCGACAATTGGAAAATCTTCTTTCCCGCCAACCAAATCCGTTGGCATCCAAATCCATAAATCGGTGGACTCGTAAGCATCTTCTTCTGGGGTGGCAAGAGTTGTGTCAAATCCTAATTCATTTAGTATTCGCATCATTGCCACCTGTCCTGTCACACCCTTTTTTTCCACCTCCTTAAACTTTTTGCCAAAAATTTCTCTCATTACTCGAAATCTTTCCCAAAACCTCCTTATCTCATTTTTATCTTTATTCTGATAAACAGCCTTAGTCGCGTTGACGATCCACTCAGTCGGCAATTGTTTTATGTTAAAAATCTCCTTTGAAGGCACAACAAATAGCGCATCGATTTCAGCAGAATGTTTTGGGTACTGTTTTTTTAAATTGTCACTTGCGAGTTTCATTTCACTAACATCTAACCTCCGCATCCTTTCTAAAAAATCGGAAATAACTCTTAAAAAATCGACAAAAAAACGGTCCTTGCCCCTTTTTTCAAGTTCGGCCAATTTCTCGGCATTTCTTTTCTTTATCCTTGTCTTCCCCCACCCCCAATAGCTCTGCTCAAAAGACACGCCGTATTTTTCTTTCCACCACTGGCTTCTAAATTTTGAGACCAACGATTGCTCTTTCGGTTTGATTTTTTTACCTTCCAAAATTTTTTCTATAATTTTAATAATATTCTCGGGCAATTTTTCCTTTTCTTGGTACATCTCTTCAAAAGCCTGCCGCCCCGTTTTCTTTCTAATAATTTCGACCCTGTGCTCGGCCGGTTTTTCTATTTTAAATATTTCCGACATAAAAATTTATAAAATTATTTCGCAAAGCGGGCGACCGGAGTTGAACCGGCGTCTATTCCTTGGAAGGGAATTATAATAGCCGTTATACGACGCCCGCACCGTTTATTTTTAGAGACGATTTTGCAATTTCATTTCGGCAGAATTTCTCCTTTTTCGTAAATAACCTTGTGCCCGCCCTCTTCTTTCAATTCTCTTTTTTCTTTGGCGTATTTCCAAGTTTGAAATTTAATTTCGTCATTAAATATTTCTTGTCCGTCCTGCGGACCGTATTTGGCGGACAAAAATTCATTTTCCGTCTTATCACCCTCGGTGTGCGACGCCGCCCAGCCCATACCCTTTTTCAAATTTTTCCTCGTTACAAGTTCATTCAATGCCAAACTTTCATAAAATCTTTCCGGAACGTCTTTGTCTATGTAAATAACACTGCCCCTCTCGTAAACATCAACGAGAGTCCCGATCAACCGCTCCGAGTTGTCAATCGTATAATGTTTATTCTCAAAAATGACTTCTCTTATCGTTCTCATTGAAATCAGCGGCTGCGCCGGCGGAAGCGCCTCTTCTTCCGACTCTCCATAAATAATTTTTGTCTTTTTGGGCGTCGCGCGGCGGGAAGCGATGGTTAAAGCAATACCTTCTTCTTCCTCAAGAACTTTCATCGCGTTTTCCTCGCCGTAAACTTTTTTATAAAATTCAAGTTCTTTCTTCTGCGCTTCGTTGTGGGAATAAACATAACTATGCCCTTTCAACAAGAGTTTTCTTTCCTCTATTTCATGCACGGCGATTCCCTCGTGAAATTTTTCCGGAATGCCTTTGTCAACAAAAATAATCTTGTTGACCTGGTCTATATCGCCGCCATTCGGCACGATGCCCGAAGCGTCTATTTTATATTTTTCATTTTCGTAAACAAATTCGGTCATAGCCAATTGGTCGGGGTAGTGGGATTTTTACCCGCCTAAATTTTGCTAATGGCAAAACTTAGGCGGGATCTCCCCGCTCTTTCCATCGGGGCACTGGGATTCGCACCCAGGATCTCCTCGTCCCAAACGAGGCGCGTTAAGCTACTACGCTATGCCCCGGAAGAAAGGACGGGGCGCTGACTACTACGCTACACCCCGATGTTATTTACCTTGTTCAGCTACACCTTTTATCCAACCCTTAATTTTGTTTACTAATGTTACATCATGTATAGTTAACCGAAAAATTCCGTCAGGAGGCGCGTTAGATGGTCTTTTCTTTTTACTACGTTCTATGATTTGTAAAGTGATGTGGTGCCGAGGGAGAGAATCGAACTCTCGACGCAAGGATTTTCCATTTGACTTGGGTTACCCCAAGGATCGGACTATCTCTTAACCCAAATTGGGTTTCGGGCGCTTTCGATGGGATTATTGTTGGGACTCACCCATTAGTCTCTACACCTTCCGCGATACCTATGCTCATCGCGACTTGGCTCGGGGTTACCTCGACTTTACGTCGGGGCTTCTCCGAATTCACCCGATTTTTCATCTTGCGTTACCGCAAGAGGGACCGAAAATCAGTCCTTCGCTCTACCACTGAGCTACCTCGGCGGTAGCGGGGGGTGGATTTGAACCACCGACCTCAAGGTTATGAGCCTTGCGAGCTGCCTGACTGCTCTACCCCGCGATAATGGCCTGCCATGCCGAAGCATTGACGAAGATTGGTGGGCGTGGGAGGGATCGAACTTCACCCTCCCACCTTTTGTGTTCATGGGTGCGGGTGGAATCGAACCACTGACCTATTGCTTATAAGGCAATTGCTCTAACTAATGAGCCGCACACCCAAAAGGTGGGAGGGCAAGTCAACCTCTCCGACTTAAAGTCGGAACGCAACCTTACTGGTGGGCGCAGTCCCGATTTATCGGGACGATCTCAGTCTTACGTGTCCCGTACTAAATTTTGGGTATCGTGGTGGGTGCGGGAGGGATTGAACCTCCGACCCCAGTCTTATCAGGACTGTGCTCTACCACTGAGCTACGCACCCAAAATTTTAGTTCGGGGTCAGGAACTCCGTAGCAGAAACGAAGTTTCGCTACGGGGCGTTGCTGCGCTCCTTGCCCCATAGGGAACTTGTTTTCCTTCAGGGTAGCCGTGAGCTATGCGCCCGAAAAGAATTGTTTACATTGTAGCAAATATCTAAAAATTTTTCAACCCCGCAAAATAATCCTTCAACTTTCTAATTTTTTCCTGGGTTTCTTTTAGTTTTAATTTCTCCCCTCCCACAATCTCCTTCGGCGCGCGGGAAATAAAATCTTTATTCTTTAATTTGTTTTCCAAGCCAGCCAAATAATTTTTTGCCGCATCTAACTCTTTTTGAATCCTTTCTTTTTCTTTTTCAAAATCAACTAGCCCTTCCAAGATTAAATAAATTTCGCATCCGCCGTAAACGGCGCTGATAGAGCGTTCCGGTTTCTCGCCGCTTTTTACGATTTTAACAGATTCCAAACGCGCCAAATGTTTAATAATCGCCACCTCTTTTCCCAAAAGCGGCTTTTTGGCGCCAGCGTTAATTGCCACCTTCACAAACAAAGCCGGGTCAATTTTAAATTCCGCTCTCAAATTTCTGATTATTCTGATAATTTCCTGAATCAGGGCAAAGTCTTTCCCCGCCTTTTTATTAATTAATTTTTTACTGGCAATTGGCCAATCGGCAATCATTAAAAACTTGGCGCCTCCTGCCGCCTCCCACAATTTTTCGGTTACGAAGGGCATAAAAGGATGCCAGAGTTTTAACAATTGTTGGTTGATAGTTGATAGTTGCTGAAAATTCTTTTCAACTTTTGAAATTTCAATATACCAATCGGCAAACTCGTCCCAAGTGAATGAACGCAATTTTTCGCCCGCCTGGCTAAATCTGAAATTTTCCAAATCCTCCGTCACTTCGGCAATAACGGAATTCAATCGGCTTAAAATCCACCGTTCACACAACCGAGAAACTGAAGAACCGAAGAACTTAGAAACCTTCTGTTCTTTAGTTTCTCTGTTCTTTTGTTCTTCTGTTTGCGATAGCACGTAACGCCCGATATTCCAAAGTTTGTTGGTAAAATTTCTGAAGCCGGCGATTTTTTCCTCGGAAAGCGTTAAATCGTTTCCCGCGGCCGCGCCCAAAACAAGCGAAAGCCGAACGGCGTCGGTGCCGTATTTTTCCGCCACAGTTAGCGGGTCAATGACATTGCCCAATGATTTTGACATTTTCCTGCCCTTTTCATCGCGCACCAAGCCGTGCAAATAAACGGTCTTGAAAGGAATTTCGCCCAAAACATAAGTTGTCATCAAAATCATTCTTGCCACCCAAAAAAATAAAATATCATAGCCGGTTTCCATTACCGAGGTCGGGTGGAATCTTTTCAAATCGGGACTCTTTTGAAGCCACTTGCCAAAATTTTTGTATTTTTCAAAATCTTTATCTAAAAGAGTGGAAAATGTCCAAAGACCGGAAGAAAACCAAGTGTCCAAGGTGTCAGGGTCTTGCACCCAATCACTGCCTTTCGGCGATTCTATCCCAATATAAATCTCTTCGTCTAATTTAGATTTTGGATTTTGGCCCCCTCTATCTCCCCCTATTCCCCGACTTGTCGGGGAATAGGGAGAGAACATGGGAGTTGATTTCGAATTTCGTGCTTCGGATTTCTGCTTGTACCACACAGGAAGACGATGCCCGAACCAAATTTGGCGGCTAATGCACCAATCGCGCAAATTCTTCATCCATTCAAAATAAACTTTATTAAACCTTTCTGGAAAAATTTTAATCTGGCCATTTTTAACAGCAGTAATGGCTAAATCTTTTAAAGAAACTGCCTGACCTTTTTTGATTCCCTTAATCTTTGAACTTTGAACTTTGAACTTTGCACTTACGCTTATAAACCATTGTTTTGACGGGAGGGGTTCAATCGACGCGCCGCAGCGATAACAAACGCTTAAATTATTTTTAATGATTTCTTCTTTTTCCAAAAGCCCCTGACTCGCCAGTTTTGCCACAATTTTTTGCCGCGACTCCGTCGCTATCAAGCCCTGATATTGGGGAGCATTGACAATTCTTCCTTCCTCATTAATAACTTGAATTATTTTCAATTTATTCTTTTGCGCCATTTCATAATCAATAAAAGAATGCGCCGGCGTTACGCCCACTGCGCCGGTGCCAAAATTCATATCAATCCCGCGGTCGGCAATAATTTTAAGATGAAGCGGCTGGCCGACAAAATCAACATCAAATTCCTTGCCGAGTAAATTTTTATATCTTTTATCGGCCGGATTTACCGCTACGGCCGTATCGCCTAATTTTGTTTCGGGCCGCGTGGTAGAAATTGAAACAGGAAAATTTTTTGAATATTTAAAAGTGTAGAGATTGGCCTCTTGCTCTTTATACTCCACCTCGTCGTCGGCCAAAGTTGAAGCGCAGCGCGGGCACCAATTAACAATGCGCAAACCGCGATAAATCAACCCGTCGTCATACATTTTTTTAAATACTTCGCGAACCGCCCGCGAGCGGACTTTGTCCAAAGTGTACGCCTCGCGCGACCAATCGCACGACGAACCCATTTTTCGGATTTGTTTATGGATGGTCGCTTTTGACTCGGCGGTGAATTCCTCAACCCTTTTCAAAAATTCCACCCGGCCCAAATCGTGGCGCGATTTGCCTTCTTTTTCTTTTAACAATTTTTCCACTTTGGTCTGCGTGGCAATGGCGGCGTGGTCTGTGCCCGGAAGCCACAAAGTATCGTCGCCCATCATTCTGTGATAGCGAACCATGATGTCTTCCAAGGTGAGCACCACCGCATGGCCAATATGAAGGGTGCCTGTAACATTCGGCGGCGGCATCACCATCGAAAACGCCTGGCGTTTTCGATAATCCTTAATCCTTGACTTTTGACCCTTGACTTTGTCTGGATTAAAAAATCCGGACTTCTCCCACTCTCTATAAATCCCGTCTTCAATATCTTTTGGATTGTATACCTTTTCCATACATTCTTATTGTATCTATTTAGATATCCATTGACAAGATTTGACGGCTGTTATAAGATGATATAATAGTCGAAATAAATATGGAATCTGATTTTGCGCAATTGAAAAATTTGCTCGGCCAAAACCAGAGGGCGCTTATTGCCGCCAGTCCAAACGCCCATGCTGACGCCGTTGCTTCCGGCCTGGCTTTGTCATATTTTTTAACCAAAATAGGCAAAGAATCAAACTTCGTTATAGATAAATTCCAACCCCATTCCGCCCTCGGGTTTTTGCCCGGGATCAGCGCGATAAAAAACACTCTGGGAAATTCCAAAAAAATGGTTTTTTCGGTGGATTTGTCGAAAACCGGAATGGACGACTTAACCTATGAAGTTAGTGACAACAAACTTCATATTTTTTTAACGCCCAAAGGCGGGTGGTGGGAAAAGCATGAAGTCAGCACCTCATCCGCCGCCTTCAACCACGACTTGATTATTACTTTAAACGTCAAAACCGTAGAACACCTCGGCGAACCGTTCCGCAAAAACCCCGACCTGTTTTACCGCGTGCCGATAATCAACATTGACAACAACATCAACAACCAGCGGTTCGGCCAAGTGAATTTGGTTGACATCACCGCCTCGTCTTTATCCGAACTCATTTATAAAATCTTGGCGGATTACAATTTTACTTTGGACGAAACGCTTTCAACCCAACTTCTCGCAGGCATTATAACCGCGACAAATTGTTTCAAATCAATGAAAATCAGCCCGCAAATTTTGCAGATTGCCGGCCGCCTCATTGACGCCGGCGCGAAAAGAGAAGAAATCATCGCCAACTTGTACCGCAAACACACCATTAAAAGTTTGCAATTATGGGGGAGGGTTCTTTCCCGCTTAAAACTTGACTCGCAATTCGGGATGGCTTGGGCGACATTGGGCAAAAATGATTTTTTGGAAACCGGCGCCGATGAAACATATCTCAACGAAGTTATGGACGAACTTATTTTAAACGCGCCTGAAGCGAAAATAGCGATTCTGATATACGAACAATTGAGAGGCGGCGTCTGCTGCGTTATTAAAACGCAAAAAAATATTAATGCCTCCAAATTAATAAGGAGTCGCGAAGGAGTTTCTGGCGAACACACTCACGAGTTCTGTCTGCGGGATAAAAATCCTCTGGATGCGGAGCGAGAGGTGATTGAGGAAATAAAAAATAATTTAGGAGATTTCGTAAAATAAAAAGAATTGCTATAATAATAAAACAATGGGCGTGTAAATCAGGCTTGCCCGCCCAACTTTTGGGCAGTTAGCTCAGCTGGTTAGAGCGCAACATTGACATTGTTGAGGTGGCAGGTTCGACTCCTGCACTGCCCACCAAATGCCCAAAAGTTGGGCGGATATCGAAATAGATTTTTCGAGGATGCTCGATTTTTTAACTTCATCAAGAGTGGAGAAAAAAACCGGCACTCCCGGTTTGTTTACCCGCCCACCTTTTTATGGGCCGTTAGCTCATTTGGCAGAGCGCTCGGTTTGTCCCGATTTTGTTAAAATTCAAAATGTTTTACGTTTATATTCTACAATCACTAATTTCGGGTAGCTACTATATTGGTAATTGCGATAAACTTGAAAATAGGATAAAACAGCACAATGACGGTAAAGTAAAATCGATAAAAGCATGTAGACCTTGGTGGGTTGTACACCAAGAAATTTTTAATACTAGAAATGGAGCAGTAAAACGAGAGCGGCAGTTAAAATCGTGGAAAAGTCGAAAAGCGATAGAAAAAATGATCAAAAAACATTTTTAAATTTTATTACAAAATCGAGGATCCTCGATGAGTTGTGGTGGGCTCATAGCTTAGTGGTAGAGCATCCGGTTTGCAACCGGAAGATGTGGGTTCGATTCCCACTGAGTCCACCACAACTCATCGGGACATCCGAGAAGTGGGGAGTTCAAGCCTCCCGCGGTCCAAAAAGGTGGGCGGGCAAATCCGGGAGATGCGGGTTCGATCCCCACTGAGTCCGCTAGTCAGGATTTCGCAAGCCAGAGGAAGCCGCCTCGCTTCGCTCGGCGGCCAGTTTGTATTCATTTTGGGGCGAAAAGGAAACGGATTTATCCCATCTTTTAAAATTTGTCATAGATATCTAACGTAGCATTATTGGCGCTCCGCGCCAAATGTGTTGCGTTAGATTCTAGCCTAAAACTACTATTTGTTACAGAAATTCTGAGGAATGTCTGTTTTTTGTTTAATTAGCATTTTTGCCCCCATTAAATTTGACATATATTACGCATTATGCTAAGATAAATTGTTATCCAAAAGTTTGGATAACCTTCTACCACGAGAGGGTCGTGGCAAAAAGAACCTTTACAAAGGAGGTATACCTTGAAAATTCTGGTTGGCAGTTATACAGAGAGCGGATATCAATCTATTCCGCCGGTACGTCTTTCAGATGACGAGTACGGCAGAGGACTTCAGTGTTTCGTTCCTGCATGTACTGATATTGTTCCTATCGATGTTGATAGGCAAATCATCTACCTTGCGCGTCGAATGTCGAAGCCAATGACTGGCTGGTGGTGGATCGGTGGCCGAATGGCATCGCACGAAACTAAAGAAGAGGCTGCGGTTAGGAACTTCAAACGGGAAACCAGACTTGAACTTCCTCAAAATCGCTTCAAGTTAATGGCGATTTTCGACTACCGTTGGAAAGATCGGGCCCAATCACCACAGGAAATTGGTTGTCACATGCTTGGTTATACGTTCACGGTCGAACTCACGGCGATGGAGCTGACTTCTGTTTCTGCGAATCTTGAGCAAAAGGAATACGAGAAAGGGGCTGGCCTTTTCGCTTTCGATCGAGAGCGGCTGGTCAGAGAAGGAGTTGTTTCTCCTATTCTCGATCTCTATGATCATGTATTTCCTCATCGAGATGAAGTGGAGTGTGGTTTGTTTAAACTTGTCTCGAGCGATGCAAGACGTGATATTCGCGAGCTCGAGTTCAGAGGCTCGGCCTTCCAAGATTTTTTCATCAAGGACGCATCGAAACCGCTCGGCCAGCACTTCCACAGAGAAAAATTTGAGATCTTCTGTTTCCCCGATGGAGGGGGAACGATCCGAACCGCTCGCGTCGATGCGACTGGTAAGATCGTTGGCGAGATTAAACAGTTCGAGATTGGTCCGGGATTCGTCATTCGAATTCCTCCATATCATACACATCGGTTTGATCTCACGCCCAACACGCGTTTCGTCGCGTTTTCCTCAAAGCCCTTCGATGCAGGCGACATGATTGCTTGTCCGATTGCGATTGATTGAGAGATATCTCACGGAGTTCCATGAAAAGTGGAACCTCTTTTCTTAAATCCGGAAAAGAATTTGCCACCAAAACAGAAAATTTTGTTTGAAAAATTTTCTGAAATGAGTTATTATTAACTCATAGAAAAACTTGAAATTGT
>DYHP01000012.1 GCA_020724105.1 Candidatus Methylomirabilis sp.
GCGATTTCAATTATCTGCCTTACGCGGGAAAGAGCGACGAAAAAGTCCCGACAATAATCCTGCCTTTGGCGGAAACAAAAATATTTTTTAAAGTTTCGCCGATGTCTCTTTCGGATAATTGGTGCCCCGGCTGCCCGGCGTTGGTGCTGTCGCCCAAAAGCGCCAACACTCCTCGCTCTCCCAAACGCACCATTTTGGCGAATTCGGCAACCAGCCCGTCGATTGGCGCGTAGTCAAATTTCCAGTCGCCGGTATGCGCCACCGCGCCTTCGGGGGTGTGAATAACCACGGCCATCGAATCAGGAATATTGTGGTTGACTCTGAAAAATTCAATTTGGAATCTGCCTAAATTAAATTTGTCGTCCAATTTGACTTCCTGTAATTTCAGCGGCAAGGACTTGAAATCCTCCTGCCTTTTGCGGATTATCGCCGCGGTGAACGGCAGGGTGTAAATTATCGGATTTCCCAATTCGGCTATCAAATGCGGAATGGCGCCGATGTGATCGTAGTGGCCGTGAGTTATTATTACGCCGCGGATATTTTTTGCCTTTGATTTCAAATAACTCACATTGGGAATAATGTAATCAATCCCCGGCATATCTTCTTCGGGGAATTGCAAACCCATATCAATAATAACAATGTCGTTTTTGTATTCAACGATTGTCATATTGCGCCCGACTTCCTCTAAACCGCCTAAGATGGCGACGCGAAGAGGATTTCGCGTCGGAACGCCCTTGTGTCTTTTGAGTTGAGTTCTTCGTTTATGCATAAAAATTTTTTAATTTTCAATTTTTAATTTTTAATGAAATTTTTAATGTCTTAATTTTTAAACCTTTAGAATTGTTTTGAAATTTAAAATTTTAAATTAAATAAAAATTAAAAATTTCAAATTAAAAATTATTTAATATGCCGCGGGCGGGATTCGAACCCACACATCCTTACGATTATCCCGATAAAATGGGCGGGGAGGGAGTTGAACCCTCAAGCCTCGCGGCATACGGCCCTGAACCGTACGTGTTTGCCAATTTCACCACCCGCCCATTTTATCGGGACGCGTCTCCCAATTCCGCCACCGCGGCGTCTATTGTCGTATAAAAATTTTCTTTTCTCTTATAAACCAATTTTCAATGTTGGCGAGGCGGTCGCGAGGCATGGTTATGTATTGAAGATCGATACCCTTAATTTTTTTTGAAACAGGATAAATATAAGTTGGGCTGTAGAGAAAAACAGCCGGCGCCTCATCCTCCAAAATATTTTGCAAGGCAATAATTTTTTTTGCGCGTTCAATCAAGTTATTGGTTTTTCTGATTTCTTCCAAATATTTGTCGGCCAAGGCGTTCGAAAAACCCGACAAATTCAATCCCGGGTCGTCAATCTGAGAGGAATGCCAGTAGGGCAGGAGGTCTGATTCCGGCCCCAAAATTGCCCCGTAAACCAGCGCGTCGTAAAGGCGCGGCTTGATGACCGCTTTTTGGACTTGGGAAGCGGGAACGGTGCGAAGGTTTACTTTAATGCCCAGAACCTCCCAATCGTTCCTTAAAATTTCCGCCAGATGATACTGTTCGCCCTGGTCAATGACCGCCAAAGTAATTTCCAGAACCGTATTGTTTTTTCTCCTTAAATTGTCTTCCTTTGATTTTTCCCATCCCGCCTTGTTAAGCGTCGCTCCGGCTGTCACTAAATCAAAATCGTATTTTTTCGCTTCGCTGTTGTATCCGACAAAGCCGCGCGGAATGGGTCCTTGCAATATAAGACCCGTGCCGCCCAACACTTCTTTTAAAATTTTATCTTTGTTTGTGGCATAAGCCAGCGCCTGCCTCACAAGTTTGTCTCCCAAAACCACATTGCCGCTTTTGAGATTAAAGAAGATGGCCGTGTATTGAGGCAGATTCAGAGAATAATAAACAATGTTTTGTTTTTTTGAAACGCCCTTGGCGGACAAAAAATTTATGCCGTCAACCTCGCCGCCCGCCAGCGCCGCTTCCGCTTCCGCGGAATTCGGATAAAATTTGAAAATCACTCTGTCCAAATACGGTTTTTTGCCGTAAACATCTTCATTTCTTTCCAAAATATACGATTTAATGTCGCCGTTTCTGTCGCGGGTGAATGATTTGAATTTAAACGACCCCGAACCGATTGGCTTGAGATTCTTTTCGGCCAAAAGCGCGGCAGAAGGCGAGATGCTCGCCCACACGCGCTCCGGCAAAATGCCGACGGTTAAGATTTGTTTAAAACCGAGGTAAGGTTCCTGCAGATGAAATTTGACGGTGGAATCATCAACTTTCTCCACAATAACGCCTGAAAACGCCTTGATTAACGGACTGCCGTATTCGCTGTTTTGTATGGCGCTCATGGTAAAGACAACGTCATCCGCCGTCACTGGCTGGCCATCGTGCCACTTTACGCCTTCTTTCAAATGAAAAGTGTAAGTTTTTAGGTCGCTTGACACTTCGTAATCTTTGGCCAAATCAGGCGAATAACCTTCTTTTGGGTCAAATTTCAAAAGACCTGAAAAAACAAGCCGCGTCAAGTCCTGGTCAACATCGCTCGCCAAAGAAAACAAGGGATTGATGTAGCGCGGTTTGCCGACCAATCCTTCGGTGTAAATACCGCCGTAATCCGGCACAATCGCGATGTGGCTCAAGTAAAAACGACCGAGCTGCATTGTTAATGCTCCGAAAAATAAAACCGCAAAAACGAGAAGCAAAATTTTATCAAAACGATTCAAAACTTTTGGAAGTTTTTTTAATTGGGAAAAAGAGGGAATCTTTTTTTCCTGCAAAGAAAAAATAATCTTTTTGTCCAAAAGAGTTCGGGAACCAAAAATCTTTTTTAGTTGGCTCCGTCGAGCAATTATAAAACCTTTAGCGATGCTCACTTTTTCTTTGGAAAAACAAATTGCCCGGTGAAGAAGAGAGGTTGAATCCATTATATAGTAATTTGCTCCCCCGATAAATCGGGGGTCGCGCAAATTTCGCGAACGAAGTGAGTAAATTTCTAATTACATGGAGCGAAGCGACCGAATTTCTAAATTAGTATCCTCACCAACACAGACCCGAAGAAAAGTATTGAAATTACTATTGTAGCATAAAAGAGGATTTTGTCAAGCCCTCTTTTCGTGCGGAAAATATTGCCTTCGCCGCCGAAAACCGCGCCCAAACCGCTGCCTCTCGCCTGAAGCAAAATCGCCGCAACAAGCAAAACCGCAAAAATAATCTGAAGGATGTTTAAAATCAGCCCAAGGATTGTTTTATCCATATAATGTAAGAATACCAAAACTTCGCCAGAATGTCAACTATTCTATCGGTATCGAATGCTGATGAAATTTAACACGCGACACAGGATGCGTGTTGAGTCAAATCTATTTTGCCGAGGGCGACCCACAAATGTAATTACCACCTTTCTTTTGACAACACAAACCCCACCACCCCTCTTTCTGATCTTCTATAGTATATCTACGTACCATACCGCTCTCCATTCTAAGCGCGCACTCTAACCCTCGACGACACTCGCCCGGTGGGGGCGAACCGCCCGGTATTGATGTATATCCAACTTTAAAACACGGATCACCATATTCTTGCCCCCCTCGTCCGCAACGACCCGTTTTTCCTTGATTATGATCCATAAATTTCTTAGCCGTGTAATCCGGCAACCCGGCCGACCCCGCTCCGCTAACTTTAATACAGTGAACAAGCGCGATCTCTCCTCTTATATTTTTTACTTCTGTGGATTTTGGAGGAAAATTATCTTCAACACAACCGCCATTATCAACACAAGGGTATCGTTGCCACCCCCTATTTGCGCTCTCGCATTTTTTTATTCCGTGCCCAAAGTCAAAACACGATAATCCTTTTTGGCAATCCTCATTCCGCTCGCACGAAGAACCTTCTCTTCCATCACTGCACGCCTTCATCGCTCTCCCAAGAAAAGCGGTGCTTCCGCCGGAAACTAAGCATTTTAAACCTTTCTTGCACCCAAAAATCACTTCTTTCCCCTCTTCGTCCTTTTCTGCCCAACACGAACCGCCTACTTCGCCGCTGCTGCAAACACCCATATTCCCTAAAATCGTGCCGCATTCTCCGCAGCCGATGACAACCTTAGCTAAATCTCCAACTGAGCCGGTTACTGTCGCCACAACGTCTTTTAAAACGTTGGTCGTCCAATCGTATGCTTTTCCAGCAAAACCTAATTTACTCAAATATTTCGTCTTGGCGTCAAAAAATCTGTCGCACCAATCCTTTTGCTTTGCCTCAAATTTCTTTTTAAAAACCTCGGGGTCAAATGGAACGCAGATATTGCTCTGGCAATTCGAATCCTTGCCGCAAAAACCGCCCGCTTCCACCGATCCCTCAGCCACCGCATAACAAGACCCTAATGTCCCTTGTAAATTTGCTATCACTTTTTTAACCGCGTCTTCGAGTTGCGATAGTCCAATGCTTTTCGCCATCTCTTCAGTGGTTGCTTCGCATATTTCTGAGGTCTCCCTGCAAATCTCCGCCCCCCCGATTACGGCAAAAGTTATTCCACTCATCGTTTTGGTGCCGGGTATCTTAAAAAATAATTTGCCCCCTTTATAAAAAACTTTAGCTGCTGTTGCGCCTGCCTTTTTTGCGGAAATAACAAATTTTCCAAATGAAGCCGGCTCTATAAACATGGCGCCACCTATAGCAGCAAGACTAACATCTGCCGCCGCTCCGGCAAGAAGCTCTATGCAGGTCACGGACGGAGGCGGATTACACGTGCAACCCTGGCATTCTTTGGCGCATTTTGCGTCGCCGGCGCTTAAATCACCCACAAGACACCATCCCCCAACCTGAAGATTCTCCACATCCACGCATTGGCAATTTATCGGGGTTTGGCCCGCGGGGCAGTCTTCCAGTTGCTCTTTACACCCTGTCCCCCCCCAAGTTTGGCGAGCGACCGGCTTAATCTCTGGCATTTTTAAACTCAAAATCGCCGGATTGATGGTGTTTAAGATGACATAAGCGCCCAGGGCTAAAACAAGGCCGATGACCGCGTCGGTGATTGTGCTTTGCGCGCTGCTGATTTTTCCCCTGTCGCCGGCGGCCGTAATCCACTTAAACCCGCCCCACATGAGCATAAAAATAGAAAGGGAAACCGCCAGAGCAATGGCGTAATTGTAAACCCTGGCGATGTACTCCGGCAAGCCGCTAACCGCCTCGCCGAACATGCCTGAAAGTTGAATGCTTAAATCTTTTTCTTCGGCAAAAACAAGCAGAGGCGTAAAAGCGCTCGCAATCAAAATAAAACCGATAATTAAAATTATGATTCTGCGACGAGTAAACATAAAATTATAGAAGCCAGAAAACGCCACCACAACGCTATTTTACGTCAGATTTTTGGCGTCTTATGGCGTAGTTATGGCGTGAATTGGCGATTTACATATATTATACCAAACTCCCGCAAATAAAAAAACCCCGCAGTAGAACACTTCATGTTCACTACGGGGCAAGCGGCCTGTTTTTTATACCAATCGCCCCTTCTGTACCCTGAAACATTCCTCTTCCAGTCTCCCAATCCGATCTTCCAATCTTCCAATTTCTCTAATCTCCCATTAAGGCCTCTGTTTGAAGCAAGGGTCCTGACGAAAAGTCAAACTTCCAATCGAAGCGCTGAAAAAAATAAAAAACGACCTGGATAACCCGGGTCGTTGAGTATGCTAAATTTTCTCCAATTTGATATTCGGAGGGGCGAGGACGGAAACCGTCCATTTGGAACGCGACGGGGAAATGAGCCGATTGATAATGTTTTTAAACCTGCGGGAGTTTAATTTCTCGATCACCTTAACGATGTTTTGAAAATCATAAGCAACGTAACCGAACACGAACTTTAAAATTTCTTCGGTGCGAAAATCCAAATTCCACAATTCGTCCTTGTAATCGGAAAGAAACAGCGCTTTGGCGATTTCCATATCCCTTTTTCTGACGAGTTTTGAGTTTAGCGAACGAATTTCCTCAAATATGGCCTTCAACATCTTGGAAAATCTCGCGGGGTCAAATCCTTCCACTCCCACATACGCCAAACCGACCTCTCCCCAATTGTTCAAATCGGCGGAAACATTTTCATAAGTATCCACTTCCTTGTGACAGAGACGGTAGGTTAATCTAGTGGAACGACCGCCGCATAAAAGCGCGCACCACAAGTATAAAACGGCTATTTCCTCGTCAGTCAACTGATTGAATTTCAAAATCGGCGCGCCAACCGTTAAATATACTTGGTTTATGCCCTCTTTTCTTTTTACTGTCCAGCGTTTTCGACCGAGAATCTTCACAATCGGCTCGCGGGTATTTTTAAAATTTCCCTCCAATTTGCCAAAGGTATTTTCTATTGTTTTGATGGTTTTTCGTTCACTAAAATTACCCGAGACAATGATGACGATATTTATGGGTTGGTAATATTGTTTTTTAAAATTAATCATATCGTCTTTAGTGATTTTGCCGACCGACTCGGGCGTTCCGCAGATTTGCCTGTTCAAAACAGTATTGCCGAAAGTTGCCGGAACAAGAACTTTGTCAACTTGGGATACGTCCGGCTTGTCCTCCTCGTTGCGGATTTCGGTGACGACACCGTTTTTTTCTTTTTCAAACTCTTCCTCGTCGTAATCAAAACTGCCTATCACTTCAAAAAATATCTCTATCACCTCGGGAAGAAATTTTGGCAAACAAGTTACCCAGAATTCGGTGGTTGAATCCTCAGTGCCGCCGTGAGGTTTTATGCCATTTATCTCCAAATCAGCAAAGATTTCGAGCATCTCGCGGAATTCGCTGCTTTTAAAAAAGAAATGCTCAAGGATGTGGGTGACGCCGAAGATTTGAGGCGGTTCATCGCGATAACCAACATTAATCCCGACCCGAATCGCGCATTTCTCCGCATAAGGCAAATGCTCCAAAAACACTCTTAAGCCGTTTTTCAAAACAATTTCTTTGATTGTTGATTTCATTTCGCGCCTCCTAAATTTTTAAAGAACATAACGCAGGCTAAAGCCTGCGGCTACATTAAGTCAGTTACATTAAAAAAATCAATGTAGCCGCAACCTTTAGGTTGCGTAAATGGAGATTTAGAATTTTCAATGCATGAACTCTTCTATATTAGATTCTACAACACTTAGGACTCCTTGACAAATTGACAAAATGAAATATAATGTATTCAATATGAAAACCGATAAAATTATCATCAAGGGCGCGAGAGTCAATAATCTCAAAAACATCTCCTGCGAAATTCCGAAAAACAAACTCGTGGTTATTACCGGCCTTTCCGGCTCTGGAAAATCGTCGCTCGCTTTTGACACGATTTACGCCGAAGGGCAAAGAAGATACGCCGAGAGTTTGTCGTCTTACACCAAGCAATTTATTGATTTGCAGGAAAAGCCCGATATTGATGAAATCATCAATCTTTCACCCACCATTTCGATTTCGGGCAGAACGTCATCCCAAAATCCCCGCTCCACCGTGGGCACGATTACTGAAATCTACGATTATCTGCGGTTGCTTTTTGCCCGCGCCGGCCAGGTCTCATGCCCAAAATGCGGCAAAGAAATAGCGGCTAAAAGCAAAGAAGAAATTGTCCGCGAAGTTTCATTCCAACTCCAAAAAAGCGGACGAAGCGCAACTCCCTTAAGTCCGCGGGGCGCGATTTTGGCGCCGATTATCACGCAGAGCGCCAACTTGAAATCGGCTCTCAAAGAGTTGCAAAAAAACGGCTACAGAAAAATCAGGATTTTAGGAAAATTAGAAAAAATAGAAGAGTACATATGGCAACCGTCGACGGCGCTCAAAAGTAATGCCGAGGGCAACGTAATCATTGAACTATTGGTCGGCGAGTGTACCAAAGAAACGGAAATCCAAAGCGTGCGCAGCACAGTTGACCGGGCGCTCGAACTGGGCAACGGCATTGCCATTTTAGCGAAGGAAAGGGATTTTTATTTCTCTTCAAAACTTTTTTGCGAAAAATGCCGCATCACCATCCCGGACCCCGAACCGGCGCTCTTTTCGTTTAACAATCCCCGCGGCGCCTGCCCCAAATGCGCCGGTCTCGGCATAGTCCAAAAATTCAATCCCGATTTGCTCATGCCCAACAAAAATCTGACCTTAGCGCAGGGCGCCATCCAGCCGCTGGTGCGACTTGCCGGCAATCAACGGTATTACATGGATTTACTGCGGCTTGTCGGCGTAAGCCATGGTTTTTCGGTTGACGAACCCGTAAAAAATCTGAACAAAAAATCTTTGAACGCCATTCTTTACGGCACCGGCGAGGAGATGTACGCCCAAGATTTTAAAAAAAGAACTTATGACGGCGTCATCCCCCATCTTGAAAAACGGTACGCCGAATCCGATTCGGACTATTTGAGAAAAGAACTAGAAAATTACATGTACACCGAGACGTGTCCCGACTGCCAAGGCAAAAGATTGAACAAAGAAGCGCTCTCCGTCACTTTTGACAAAAAAAACATCAGCGAATTCACCGTAATGCCGATTATTGACCTGCGCGGCTACTGGCAGATGATGTACAGAGGTCTGACTTCCCCAAGGAAGTTGGACTTTGATACAATTTTTAAAAACAACGAAGCGCTGGTTAAAACAGTATCCAAAGAAATTTACATCCGTTTGGACAATTTGGCGAACGTAAACTTGGAATACTTGGCGCTCGACCGTCCGATAAATACGCTCTCAGGCGGCGAAATCCAGCGCGTGCGGCTGGCGACGCAACTGGGCTCCGGCCTTTCGGGCGTGATTTATATTTTAGACGAACCTTCAATCGGCCTCCATCCGCACGACATAAACAAAGTGATTGAAGCCTTGATGAAACTCCGCGACAATCAAAATACCGTCATTGTCGTTGAGCATGACGCCGAGATTATCAGGCGCGCCGATTGGATTATCGATGTGGGACCCGGCGCGGGAGATTACGGCGGTGAAATCGTCGCCGAGGGAATAATGGCGGCTATCGTAAAAAATCCAAAATCAATCACGGGCCAATATCTTTCCGGAAAGAAAAAAATCGAAATAACGAGAAAGAAAAAGCCGCCCAAAACCCAGGTAATTACCGTCAAAGGAGCGACGGCTCACAACTTGAAAAACATCGACGTGAAAATCCCTCTTAAACAATTCGTTTGCGTAACCGGCGTTTCAGGTTCCGGCAAATCAACCTTGATGTTGGAAATTTTGGCAAACGCCCTGCGACGCAAACTTTACCGCGCTAAAGAAATGCCGGCTGAACACAAAACAATTCAAGGACTGAATTTGATTGACAAGGTGGTTATCGTGGACCAAACGCCGATCGGCAGGACGCCGCGCTCGAATCCCGCCACCTACACCGGCGTCTTTTCGCTCATCCGTGATTTTTACGCCGAACTGCCGGAATCGAAAATGAGGGCATACGACGCCGGCAAATTCAGTTTCAACATCAAAGACGGCGGACGGTGCCTGGCTTGCGGCGGCGAAGGTTACATGCAAATCAACATGCAATTCTTGCCCGACATGTTTGTAGAGTGCAAAGAGTGCGGCGGCCGCAGATATAATCCGGAGGTTTTGGAAATACATTACAAGGGGAAAAATATCGCCGACATTTTAGACATGGCCGTGCTTGAAGCCAGAGGTTTTTTCGCCGACCAGCCGTTAGTTTACGAAAAGTTGGGGATACTCGAGGATGTCGGCTTGGGTTATTTGAAATTGGGCCAGCCCGCCACAAAACTTTCCGGCGGCGAAGCGCAAAGAGTGAAACTCGCCACTGAACTCTCTCGACGGGAGACCGGAAAGACAATGTACATTTTGGACGAACCGACCACCGGCCTGCATTTTGCCGACATTGATAAATTGCTTAATGTTTTAAACACGCTGGTTGAAAAAGGCAACTCGGTTGTCGTAATCGAACACAATCTCGACGTTGTAAAATGCGCCGATTGGATTATTGATTTGGGACCCGGCGGCGGCAAAGAGGGCGGCTCTTTGATTGCCGAGGGCGCGCCGAAAGATTTAACGAAAAACAAAAAATCAATCACTGGACAATATCTTAAAATAGTGCTATAAATGATAAATGCGCCGCTATCGTCTAATGGATAGGACGCCACGCTTTCAATGTGGTAACACGGGTTCGATTCCCGTTAGCGGTACCAACCCCAACTTTGTCGGGGGAATCCGAAATCCTAAATCCGAAACAAACTTTAATAACCAAAACTGTTTTGAATATTTGAAAATTTGAATTTTGAAAATTGTTTCAAATTTCGAATTTCGATATTCGAATTTATAAAATATGCCAAATAAGTTATATCCGGAAGTAGTGCCTGGAGCGACGATAAAGGTCTATCAAAAAATTAAAGAAATAACGCCCAAAGGCGAAGAAAAAGAAAGAATCCAGATTTTTGAAGGCATAGTGCTCGCGCGGCGCGGCAGCGGCGTTTCCGAAAATATTACCGCAAGAAAAGAATCCTACGGCATCGGCGTGGAAAAAATTTTCCCGCTGGCTTTGCCGACGATAGAAAAAATCGAGGTCGTGAAAAGAATGAAAACGCGGCGCGCCAAATTGCATTATCTTAAAACTTACAAAAAGAAAATCAAGGAATATAAAAAATAGACTACAAATTTTTTAAAATCACAGATTGCACTGATACACAAAGGGTGGCGCGCGCCGCCCTTTATAAAAGGTTGATTTATAATCAGATTGGAATACATTTCGCTCTATGTCAAAAATATTGGCTATAGAAACATCGTGCGACGCAACAGCCAAGCCGCCACTTTACGCTATTACAACGCCATTTTAGCCAGATTTAACTTGGCGCCTTACGGCGTAGTTATGGCGTTTTGTGGCTTCTACAAACAGATATGAAAATTCTTGGTATAGAAACCTCGTGTGATGAGACAGCGGTGGCAATTTTAGAAATTCAAGCCTCAACATTTAAAATTGTAAGCAACGTCGTGTCATCGCAGGTTCAAACCCACGCCAAATACGGCGGCGTGGTGCCCGAAGTGGCGGCGCGCAAACACGCGGAAAATATCATGCCCGTGATTATTGAAGCTCTGAAAGATGTTTTACCCTCCCAAATTTTGTTCACCCGCCGTAAATTTCAAAGAAATTTAGGCGGGCAAGCCAAAACTTGGGGGAGTAAATCCGCTTTTAACAACACCCTTACGGGTGTTAATCCAAACGGAGTAGCGCCCGTGAGGACGCGTCAAACAACGAAATCCGCGGCATCAGAAATAAACGCCATCGCCGTCACGCAAGGTCCCGGACTCATCACTTCTTTGCGCGTCGGCGCGGAAGCGGCAAGAACGCTCTCTTGTGTCTGGAATAAACCATTGATTCCAATAAATCATGTGATTGCGCATATCTACTCTAATTGGCTGACGCCAATTAGAGAAATCCGAAATCCGAAATCCGAAATCCGAAACAAATCCCAAATTCTAAATTCTAAATTTCCAAACATTAACTTTCCCGCCTTATGCCTTGTTGTTTCCGGTGGACACACCTTGTTGGTCTTAATGAAAAATCATGGAAAATTTGAAATTGTCGGCCAAACTTTAGATGACGCCGCAGGCGAATGTTTTGATAAAACGGCAAAAATTCTTGGCCTCGGATACCCCGGAGGACCTGCCATTGCTCGGCAAGCCGAGCAATGGAAATCCGCCCAGACATCCGTCGGGGTCTCCGCTTCGCTCCGAAAATCTAAAATCTATAATCTAAAATCTAACATCCAATTGCCCCGCCCGATGTTAAATTCAAATGATTTTAATTTTAGTTTTTCGGGATTAAAAACCGCCGTGCTTTATAAAATGCGCGATATGAAATCGGCGTCATGCGGCATTGGTGCCGACATGTCCGCCGAAGTTTTAACGAAGGCGGAAGGCACACGGCGTTTTACGGCTTCTATTTTTATAAATCAAATGGCTTACGAAATTCAAAACGCCATTATTGATGTTTTGGTCGCCAAAACAATAAGAGCGGCAAAAAAATACAACGCCAAAACAATAATGCTCGGCGGCGGAGTCGCGGCGAACAAAGAACTGCGAAAACGGTTTCAAGAAGAAATCCAAAATCTAAAACAACCCCCACATTCTCCCCCTGTTCCCCGACAAGTCGGGGAACAGGGGGAGATAGAGGGGGTCAAAAAACAAAATCTAACAATTACCAACCAACAACTGAAATTGTTTATGCCTGAAACCTCTTATTGTACCGATAACGCAGCCATGATTGCAATAGCCGCATACTTTAATCCGAAAAAAATCTCTTGGAAAGATTTTGAGCCTGACCCAAATTTGATGATAAAATGATAACTGGGAATAACGAAGCAATAAATATGAAATTTATTTCTAAATCCGAACAACAAACGATAAACTTCGCAAAAAAGATTGCCAAAACACTCAAGGGAAGTGATGTTTTAGCGTTGGTCGGCGATTTGGGCAGCGGCAAAACGGTTTTTGTAAAAGGACTGGCAAAAGCGCTGGGTGTAAAAGAGTGCGCCCACAGCCCGACTTTTGTCCTTATGCATCTACATAAAATTAATGGTCAAGGATTAAAAGTCAAGGATAAAAGATTAAAATTCTTATGCCATATTGATGCCTACCGTTTGGAAAATGCCGACGCGCTTTTGGACATCGGCGCCGACGAATATATCGGCAACCCCGAAGTTATTACCGCCATAGAATGGGCGGATAAGATTTACCCCACCATTCGGCGGGGTCTCCGCTCCGCCCCCGCAAGCGGGAGCTCCGCTTTGAAAATCCTGCCAAAAAATACGCAGTGGATATATTTTAAACACCATCCAAAAAAAGAAGGATGGAGAATTATAGAAACAAAATTTTAACTACATAGTTTGCTACTTAACTTGCTACGTAAATAAAAAACCAACACTCCCATCCTGTCATTGCCCCGACATGTCGGGGCAATCCAGAAAAAACTAACTGGATTCTCCGATTAAATCGGGAATGACAAAAATAAAAAAATCAACATCTTGGATGTCGGTTTGAAGTTTAAGCAGTTTTTCTTTTTCTAAAATCAATTACTTCAACTTTCTTTTTTTACCTTTCGTTTTTTTTGCTGTTCCGCTTTGATAATCTTTCTTGTTATTTCCGCGTTTTTCATCGCCCAATCGCGCGACCAGTCGCGATTTTTTACTTTTTCCAAATCAATGTCTATTTTGATTCCTTTTTGGGCGCAGTTTCTGACAAAAAAATTAATTGCCGAAATCAGGGCCTCGTGCGCCGACCTCTGACTTTGGTCGGCCGCTCTCAGTTCGCTTTCCGTTTCCTCGTTTCTCCCCTCCGCGTCAAAACGCCCCCGCGCTTCCGTTCTTCTTTTAATCGTTTCCGCGAATCTCTCAACTTTTTCCGAAACCAAATCAAAAAATTTTTTTAATATCTCGTCGTTTTTTATTTGCTCTCTCCAAATAAAAATATCCGGAAATTTCTCGGTTTCCTCGCCCCTTTCCGCCTCTGTTTTTCTCCCCCAAAGTTCTTTAAGCCAATTTTCCATATATTATTCCGCCACGCCGAACACTTCCTCCACGCTCGTAATGCCGTCAATCGCTTTTAACAAGCCATCTTGAACCATTGTCACCATGCCGTTTTTGACGGCGATTTCTTTCATTTTGTATTCACTAACATCGCCCGACAAAATCACCTGCTCAATTTCTTTATTCATTATCAAAATTTCGTAAATGCCAATTCTGCCTTTATAGCCGATGTTGTTGCATTTTAGGCATCCTTTGCCGTGGTAAAATTTCAAATTGTCCATTTTGATTTGCTTCTTCTCTTTTTCCGGCAACTCTTCCAGAATCTTTTTTACCTTTTGGAGCGTTTCGGCATCAAGCGATATTTCTTCCTTGCATTCTTTGCAAATTTTTCTAACCAAACGCTGACCAATGATGGCGTCGAGCGCCGGCGAAAGCAAAAACGGTTTTACTCCCATTGACAAAAATCTCGGAATGGCGCCCGAAGCGTCATTAGTGTGGATGGTGGAGATGACGAGGTGCCCGGTCAATGCCGCTTGAATAGAGGTTTCGGCGGTTTCCAAATCCCTGATTTCGCCGACCATGAGCACATCAGGGTCTTGGCGCAAAATTGAACGCAAGCCGGCGGGGAAAGTGTATCCTCGCGAAGCGTCAATTTGACTTTGGTTGATTCCCGCGAGTTTGTACTCAATCGGGTCTTCAAGGGTAATGATTTTCACTTCGGGTGAAGACAATTTTTTTAAAATGGCGTAAAGCGTTGTGGTTTTGCCGCTGCCGGTTGGGCCGGTGGTCATAATCATGCCGTTCGGCCGTTCAATTTGTTTTTTGAGTTCCTCGTACGGCTCTCCTCTTATCCCCAAATCCTCAAACTCCAAGCCGACCGTGGCGCTGCGCAGCAAACGCATAACCACGCTTTCGCCAAAACCCGTGGGAATGGTGGAAACGCGGACGTCAATTTTGTCATTGGTCAAAAATATGGTGAACCTGCCATCCTGCGGTTTGTCGGTTATGTTGATTTTTAACCCCGACAAAAGTTTGATGCGCGAAATCGTCTGCTTCCACGCCTCTTTAGGCAGATTGGCGACAAGGTGCAAAACGCCGTCGAGCCGAAATCTTATGACAACCCGTTTTTCTTCCGCCTCGATGTGGATGTCGGATGCCTCGGCGCCAAACGCGGAAGCGACCACCATGCTGACCACTTCGGAGGTGGAAACGGTTTGGACTTTATTGTTCAAATCTTCAAAATTTTTTATTTCCCCCCCGTATTTTTTCAATTCTTCTTCAGTAATGGTCACGCCTTTTACCACTTCGCGTTTTTCAGGAATGATTTTGTACAATTTAAAAGCGCTTTCAAAACTGTGCTGCGACATTAAATAAACTGCGCCTTTAGCGTGGATCCTTTCTTCTATTTGATAAATAATCTCTTTGATTTCCAGAGTTTCGGGATTTACCGCGGCAACCCTGAACTCGTCTCCGCTCCACAAAAAACAAATCACCTTGAGTTTCTCCGCTTCTGTTTTGGGAATCAAGGCCAAGGCGTCGGCCGCAATCGGAAACCCGACCAAATTAATGTAAGGCAGACCCAAGGTCGCCGCCTTTTTTTGCGCTTCTTTTTCTAATTCTTTAAGGCGGATTTTCTCCATTCCTTTGGCGAATTTTTCTTTTTCTTCTTCAGGGGCGACAATGGGCGCGACATTATCGTCGCTCTTTTTCTTTAATAAATCGTTTATTGAGCCGAGGTCGGACATAATTAAAAATTGAAAGATGGTCTTTGGTTTTTGGTTTAAAATATCACCTTTTAATCACTTTCTTCAACAGCCGGACTACTTTGGCGATAACTCCTCTCTTGGTTATCTCCAAATAAAACAATGTCCAGGCGACTATTTGAAACGCGCCGTAAATGCTGCCGAATAAAATGAAAAAAAGAACGCAAAGTAAAATAAACAGGAAAAGGTTAACCCAAAGTCCGACAAGGCCAAAAAGCAGATAAAAACCCGTGCCCAAAATTAAAAAGGGCAAAAAGAAGATGATAAACAAAAACGCCAGGGCGAGCGCCAAAGCCAAGTTGATGCCGAGCAGAATCAAAGCGAATTCCAGACTTTGAAGCCATTTATTTTTAAACAATTCCAAACTCTTGTGAAACGCCTCGCGGATTTTTGATTTTTCTAAAACTACGCTGATAAGCCCGTAAATCACCGAGAAAGAAACCGCCAAAGCAAGCGGGACGAACACGATAAAAAACAAAAAAGAAAAGATAAAATTGAATCTGCCGCCGACATTGAGAAAAACCGGCGCGGCCGCCAAAAAGAGCAAGACGAAGATTAAAATGCGGCCAAAAAGATTCAGGGACAGCAGTTGCCAAAAATTTTTCACCCCCTCCTTAAAACTTTCTTTCAAATCGGTTTTCCCCCTCTTGGCGATTTTTTTTGTCGCGAATATCAAACCGCCTTGCGAACCGATAACGACAAAAACAAAACCGGCGGCCAAAATCAGAGCGAAAAACACGCAGACAAAAAACCACCAAGGCGAAATATTGTAACTGGACGCCCACTCGCTTGCACTGAAAGAAAGGGGTGTGAAACGCGTGGAGATTTCCGTTGTTCCCGAAACAATGAATTTCCACCCGCGCCACAGGACGTCGTATACCCCGCCATTGCCCAAAAAGGCGGCGAAAAAACCAAGCGCCCAAAGAAATTTGTGACGGATTACTATATCAAAAGATTTTTTGAGAATTGGACGATAATACATATTTTTATAGAAGCCACAAAACACTATCACAACGCCATAAAACGCCAGAAAATATAGCGTAAATTGGCGTAGTGATAGCGTAAGATGGGGCGATTTATTTAAAAAGTGCTTCAAATTCCTCTTGCTCTATCGTCTCTTTGTCCAAAAGAACCTTGACAATTTTTTCCAATTGCTCCTTGTTGCGGCGGACGACATTCTGCGCCTGCCGCAAGGCATTGTTAATGATTTTTGAAACTTCCTCGTCGATTTTTTCGGCGATTTTTTCGCTGTAGTCCTTTTCTTCGGCGATTTCCCTGCCTAAAAATATCAATTCGTTCCTTTCGCCGAAAGTCCGTGGCCCGAGCGCCTCGCTCATGCCGTATTGCATCACCAAATCGCGCGCCATTCTGGTCGCGACTTTCAAATCATTCGAAGCGCCGGTGGTGTTTTCGCCGAAAATTTCTTTTTCAGCGGCAAACCCTCCCAAAGCCACAGCGATGTCGGCCAAAAATTCGGATTTCGCCCTTAATCTTTTTTCTTCAATGGGAAGTTTTAAGGTGTAGCCGGCGGCTCGGCCCCTGGCGACAATGGAAACTTTCTGCACTTTGTCGACGTGAGGCGTTTCGCGCGCCACTAAAGCGTGGCCCGCTTCGTGGTACGCCGTAACTTTCCGCTCTTCTTCGGACAAAAGATGGCTTCGGCGCTCGGGGCCCAACATCACTTTTTCAATGCTTTCCATCAGTTCGTCCATGCCGATGTTTTTTTTGTTGCGCCTTGCCGCCAAAATCGCCGCCTCGTTCATCAAATTCGCCAAATCGGCACCGGTAAATCCGGGGGTGCGTTCGGCGACTTTTCTTAAGGAAACGTCTTTGCTAAACGGCTTGTTGCGGGCGTGGATTTTCATAATTTCCTCGCGGTCGTTTATATCCGGCTCATCCAAAATCACCCTGCGGTCAAATCTGCCGGGGCGCAAAAGCGCCGGATCCAAAACATCGGGACGGTTTGTCGCGGCTATGACAATGAGCCCCGCGTTCGGGTCAAAACCGTCCATTTCCACCAAAATTTGATTCAGGGTTTGCTCTCTTTCATCGTGCCCCCCGCCCAAACCCGCGCCGCGCTGGCGGCCGACGGCGTCGATTTCGTCAATAAAAACAATGCAAGGCGTATTCTTTTTCGCTTTGTTGAACAAATCTCTGACGCGCGCCGCGCCGACGCCGACAAACATTTCCACAAACTCGGAGCCGGAAATGTGGAAAAACGGCACATTGGCTTCGCCGGCAACCGCCCGCGCCAGCAAAGTTTTTCCCGTGCCCGGCGCGCCCATCAAAAGAACGCCTTTGGGGATTTTCGCGCCGAGCGCCACAAATTTTTTCGGACTTTTCAAAAATTCAACCACTTCTTTAAGTTCTTCTTTCGCCTCTTTGACTCCGGCCACGTCTTTAAAAGTTATTTTTTCGCCCTTGGTCGCTTCCCGCGCGTTCACCTGTCCGAAAGACATCGCTCTAATATTCGCCCCCTGCATCTGGCGCATCATAAAATAAATAAAAAGCCCAACAAAAAGAAAGGGCAAAACAAAAGGAATAATGTCCCAAAGCCAAGCGCCCAAACCTTTTTCATGTTTGACGGTTACGGCAACAGTTTTGAGTTTTTCCGCGTCCGCTCCGTAATTTTTAAGCAAATCACCGAGCGTTTCATTGGCTTCTTTGAAAACAACGAGTTTTTTGCCGTCGGTTTTTTTAATATTCAATTGGCTGTTAACCGCTTCAACCGATTTGATTTCGCCGCTGTTAAGCATCCCGATAAATTCAACCACGCCGACTTCTGCCGGTTTTTCTGACTCCAAATTCACCATGCTCAACACCCCGCCGATGGTTAGAAGGATGATGAGGAAAAGAATGATGTTTCGCAAGATTGGTTTCATATATGATAATTATACAAATAAAAGGAAAATTACACAATATCAAGAACCCGCCCCGACTTTCCCTGTCATTCGACAGGGCAAGAAGTCGGGGCGGATTTATGGTTATTTAAAGAATATAGTGAGCCGCGCGGCCCGTTTCGTTCACTTGCCGCACCTGCCCCGATTTTTCCAACTCGTCCACATAATCAACAACCGTCCGTTCTGAGACACCAGCAATTCCCGCAATTCCGAATTGTCCGCCTTGCCGTTTTTCTGCAAAAACTCCAAAATCTTTTGCTTGTTTTCCATTTTCTCTTTGCTTGTCCCCATCGCCGCCGCGCAAATTCCTTTTACTGCCTGTTCCGCCCGCCCCCAAGAAACCCTTTCCAGATAACGCATCGCTTTTTATTTTCAGGGGGGGTTGAAAATAAATCCTTGGAGATATATTCAATAATTTTATTGATATTTAATACTTTTCTCTACAAGTTTAATTTAAACAGCCAAATTTAACTGCTGACGGCAACTTTTTGTTTTATTTTGATAATCGCAAATTCCGAAATTTTTAATGAAAGATTTTGCGTATGATTTATATCCATGCCGATAGTCTCTCCCCACATTTTTAATATAAAAATTCATATCCTCGGAATTTAATTGACTTACCAGCCAATTCAAATCCCCATCAAATTTAATGCAATAACCCGCATAAAAAGTATACTCCTCTTTTCCCCAAACAATAAAATTTGGTTTTATATTCATTGGTGAAGTTAATATTTTCTTGCCAAATGAAGTGTCTAATCCCTGTGATCTTCCGAAGGCATACCAAGCGACGGGATTCGGTTTGCCCTTGTCTCTTGAGAGCAAAATATCTTTTATGGATAAAAAATATTTATGGGCAAACGGATAATTCTTTGAAAGTTCCTCTTCGGGAATAATCACATGTTTCCCGTTTACCTTTTTGTATGGGAAAATAATATGACGGAATTGTTCATCATTTGAGTCCTTAAGAACAGAGGCCTTAATAATGGGTTTTAAAATATCCTTTTCTATTTTGAAAGTTCTGCCATCTTTCAATTTTATTTCTGCGATTTTACTAATAATTTTCGGCCTTTGAAAAATATAAAAACCATCTGCCAAGGTCGTAATGCCAACATGAATGCGAGCTATTTTTTCCAATGGCGCACCCCTCGTCTCTATTTCTTTTATTTTTTTTGCTATTTTGTTTGGGGTTAGCACCCAATTATCAATGTTAAGTTTGTTTAAATCAATCTCATCAACATAAAAAACTTGCTCGTCCTCGCCCCTATAAAAATGAAAGACCTGACGATAATGTTCTTTGTCCAAAATTGTAATAGCGGAATAAGTTGTCGCTTCATCAAAAAGTTGATGATGTCCGAAATCAATCAATGTTTCCAAACAACCTTTAAATTTTAAAAATTGTCTCAATATTTTACCGGAGCTTGTTTTTAAGTAGGTATTTGGAGTAATGTAACCTAATCTGCCTTGTTTGTTTAATAAAAAATATCCTAATTCAAAAAAAGCAATATAAATATCCATTGAACCATTTCTACAAAAATCCCAATTTTCTTGAAGATTATCTCTTCTGGCTTTTCCCAAATGCTGGATTCTTATGTATGGGGGGTTACCAACGACAAAATCAAAAAAATCTTTAAATTTTAAAATATTTGATTTTTCTAAACTATCAAAATTATAAATTTTCCAATTAACTTTCCCTATTTTGTGTTGTAAAACAATTTCATTTAAAATATTTTTACATTTTTGGGCGGCTTCAAAATCAATATCAAATCCATAAATATTATTTTCTAATAAATTTATTATCTCTTTTTCTTTTAATTTCTCTTTCTTCGCCTTGTTAATAAATCTTTGCACTATTTCTGATAAAAAAGCCCCGTCTCCGCAAGCGGGGTCTATAATTTTTTTATATAAAATATTTTTGGTATTATAATGTAATTCTTTCAATATTAATGCAACAATCCACGCCGGAGTATATACTATTCCGTTTTCTTTTTTGTTCGAGATACTTTTCATTGTGTTCACGATTTGAATCGACATAATGCAATGATTTTCTCGATAAATTTATCAATTGCAAATTGATTATTCAATAATTCAATCGTATTTTTTCCCAAATTCATCTTGCCCAAATCAGCGAAAGACGCTTCCCCCTTTTTATCAAAATCTAATATGGCCATCCCCAATAAATCGGGTTTGTGGGGAAAATCCTGGTCTTTAAATAATTTGACATATTTTGATAGGTCTTGTTCATTGATTATCTCTACACCTTTTTGTTTTCCTCTCTTATTTCCCTTTTCTTTTTTGTAATATGGCGTTTTTGCTCTCAAAACTAAAAAATGCGTAAAAGCGACATTTACGCGTCTAATATTTGCGGTTTCACCCAATAAATTTTCAAAATAGTTATTTGAATTTTGTTTGTAATTTGAAGTTGCAAATTTAAAACTTACAGTGATAATCGGTTTTTGCTCACAAAAAATGGTGATGTCTAATGTCTTGGGAAAGTATTTGCCTTCCAATTGATATTCTTTCCCCTTCTTGCCGCTTCCCAAACTCATGACTGTGTAACTTTTCTCTGTATTCTTATTAATCGTTTTAGCAAACCAGGAATGAATAGGAATAAGTTTTTTATTACTACGAGCGCCGTGTTTATTATAGGCCTTAAAAGATGCTGAGATGGCCTGTAAAAATGTATTTCCAATCTCCTCTTTATTCATAAATTTATCCTTGTCTTAATTTTATTATATCAAATTTCCTCCTTTAAATAAAGCCTTGTGGATAACTTTTAGAAGCCGGCTAATATCAAAACCCGCAGGACGACCTGCGGGTTTAGTGATTTGATGTAATTTGATTTTATTCTTTCTTTTCGCCTTCATCTGGTTCCGCGCGGGTCGCCCCGATTTCATCGGTGCTCCCGCGAGATTCCTCGCTATCGCTCGGAATGACATCCGAAGTTTCAGTTTTCTGTTCTCCGCTTTCGCCGCCCTTGTCCTCCGACGCTTCAGCGGAGGGGGATTCCAGCGCCTTCAGCGACAGGCCCAATCTGTGATACTCGGGTTCAATGGAAACAATCTTAAAATCTATCTCATCGCCGACTTTAGCTATTTTGGCGGGTTCGACATTCGCCGAAGAAAGTTCGGAAACGTGCGCTAGCCCAAAAATTTCCGGCGTGAGTCCCACGATAAAACCGAAAGGATTGATTTTGGCGACCCTGCCTTTGACCGTGTCGCCGACTTTGAATTTTTCGCCGATTGTTTTCCACGGGTCGTCGACAAGCGCCTTAATCGACAAGAAAATTTTCGAACCGCTTATTTCCATAATTTTCGCTTTTATCGTTTCGCCAACTTTTAAGATGTCGGATGGATGGTCCAATCTTTGCCAGGCGATTTCCGAAATGTGCACCAGTCCTTCAAGATTATCAAACCTCACAAACGCGCCGAAATCAGCCAAGGCGGTAATCCGCGCTTCCACCGTGTCGCCGACTTTGTATTTTGAGATTTCCGACCTGACCTCTTCCTCCCAAACCGCTTTTTCCGAAAAAATCAATTTGTTTTCCTGCGGAGAGACGGTGATGATTTTAACTTTGATTTTTTTGCCGACGAGCGCCTTCAACTTTTCAAAAATTTTATTTTTGTCGCCGCCCGATACTCTCGGATAATTTCCCGGCTTTAATTGCGAAACAGGCATAAACCCGTCAACATTATCAAGCCGGATAATCAATCCGCCCTTGTTGGCGTCGGATATTTCGACTTCGAGGATTTCGCCTTTTTCCTGAAGCGATTTGAATTTATCCCAGGCGCCGACCGAAGCCGAGCCGGCAAAGGCGAGTTCCACCTCGCCGTTTTCGTTGTCCAGTTCCAAAACGCGGACGTCCAGTTCGTCGCCGATTTTCAGCTTTCCCAGAAATCTCGGATCGCGCGAAAGTTCAAAACCGCGCGCCACGCCGGTCCTGAATTTCGGCAATTCAAAACGGATTTCTTTTTTGGAAATCTCAATGATTTGCGCCCTGATGATTTCGCCGACTGACGGAATCGCGTCTTCGGAAGTTTTTAGAAGGTTTTCAAAATTGTCTGACATATATATGTTATGCAAATCTACAAATCTTATGCCAATTTTCAAATTGCGAATTTGCAATTTGC
>DYHP01000013.1 GCA_020724105.1 Candidatus Methylomirabilis sp.
GCAACAACCAGCACGCCAGCAGCGTAAGCCCTTTTAATCGCCGCCTCGAGCGCCGAACTTTTTTCAAAACCGACAAAACTCAAATTAATGATTTTTGCCTTTTTTCTGACGGCGTAATCTATGGCGTCCGAAACCGCTTTGGTGTCCCCGACTCCCACGCTGTTTAAAACCCTCAAAGGCATTATTTTGACATTGGTGGTCGCGCCGAAAGAGGCGATGCCGTTGTTTCTTTCCGCGGCAATAATGCCCGCGACCAACGTTCCATGGTGAACGCCCAACGAATTCCATTCCGCGTCAATCCGCGGCCGCGGATTATTCGTATTGTCCACAAAATCCCAGCCATTGATGTCGTCAATGTAGCCGTTACCGTCGTTGTCTTTGCCGTCAAGCCTTTCGCTGTAATTCCGCCAGATGTTGTTTTTCAAATCCGGATGGTCGATATCAATTCCCGAATCAATCACTGCCACCACCACTGCTTGCCCAACAACTTTATTCAAGACTTTATCGGCGTTAATTTGCTTTAAATACCACAATTTTGAATAATCGGGGTCATTCGGCAAAATTTCGGCGGCGGCCGAAATTTTGCCGAAACCAAAAAACAGAGAAACCGAAAAACCTAAAAACAAAACGAAAAACGTAAAAATCTTATTCGTCCTCTGACTAAACATAAAATATGCCTCCTTAAATCCATTTTATCACAATCCTGAAAATAAAAAAAGCCCCGTTTTAAATAAACAGGGCTCACAGAATCAAATCCGCGGAATCCGCTTAAAATCCGCAAAATCCTAAAACTTCCAAAACGGCTTAACTTTTTTCGGAATCCAGTTGTTGTCGCAATACCACTCAACCACATTTTTCATCCCTTCGCGAACCGAAGGATATTTGAATTTAAAACCGAGTTGTTTGATTTTATCATTTGCGAACACGGTGTCTTTGGTAAAATACGCCGCCATTTCTCTCTCAAATCGGGCGCTGAAATTGCTCCCAACGCCGTACTTTTTGCGGATAATCCACCACAGAAAGTCAACCGGCGCGTCGAAAATCTTGAAGAAAAGTTCAGTATCAATGACGCGTTTGAAGAGAGCTAACAACGCCGCTGGAGGCAAGGGAAAATCAAATCTTGTCTTAATGCCATATGCCGCTACCGCAGCGACAAACACTTCACCAAACCCCATCGGCGTATCGTCGGCGATATTGAAAACCTCACCGTTTTTGATTTTCTTTTCGTTTTCAAGCAGGAATACTGCCGCTCTCGCTACATCTTCGGCGTGGACCAGATTGGTTTTCGGCCCGCCGCAAAGTTTAGGCGCCAGATTTTCACCAAAAAGAAACGACAAAAGCGGCGCCATCACCATTACGCCCGAAGCGAGGAATCTACCGTAGGGTCCGTAAATGAGAGCTGGACGAAGAATAATCAACTTTGGCGCATTTTGGTAAGAAGCGAGGAGTTGTAGACATTCCTCAGAACGAATTTTTGACAATTCATAGCCACTTTTGGCCTTGGTTGGCGATTTTTCATCAAGTTCATAAGGTCCGTCGTCAGCGTAGATTGAGCCGCTGGAAAAGTGGATGAACATTTTGCCGCGACGTTTCGCTAATTCTTTAAAGAGATTGATGGCGGCGTCCACATTGATTTTTTTGAGCGCTTTATAATCTTTTCTAATATCCAGGTCGGCGGCGAGATGAACCACAGCGTCAGCGTTTGGGATTTGACGAGCATCGCTGTCATAGAAACAATTGCTGATTGTTTTTTCGTTACGCAAGTCAATCTCCATCACCAAAAGACCTTCTTGCCCCGCCTCCCTCCTCTTTCTTAGACACTCAACCGCGCCGGGCCTGTCAACAGCGATGACGTTGTATCCTTTTGAAAGCAGCAAATCCACCACAAAGCTGCCGACCGTCCCGCCGGCGCCGGTAACCGTTATGGTCATAATCCTCTTTTCCTCTTTTTTCATATTCTTTCTCCTTTTTTGAGTGTTAATTTTTAATGTGCCCGTTTTGACTCTATGTAATCAAAAAGTCGGATTTGTCAGGCGTCCTTTTTCTTTCGTCAAATTTCTTTCATCAAACACTGCCCCCAAAAATAAAACAACAATAAAACCCCAACCCCCGGCGCGCTCCCATACTCAAGAGTATGAAAAAGTTGAAAAAATTAAAAAATAAAAAATTTAATTTAATTCCTCCGGCGGTTTTTCTTCGCTTGAGCCGAATTTGTATAATTTGTCTTCGGCGACTGATAATTCCCGCTTGAATTTTTCTATCATTGTTTTGAGAAAATCTATTTCCTGGCGGCGGCTGGCGATGTCGCTTCGCAAAAACGCGCTTGAACCCAATTTTTCCCGCCGGATATTTTCCGCCGTCAGTTCTTTGATTTCTTCTTCGCAATCGGCGATTCTCTGCTCAAATTCACCGATCTTTCTTTCATATTCAACCTTTTGCGCTTCTAAAGCGTCTATTCCTTCTTTGGAAACCTGAACAACCCCCTCCAGTTCAACAACCTCATCCGTTGGCATTTTCGGCTTTTTTTCTCTTTTGAACATATATATAAACCTCACTTGCTTTTTATAAAAATTACAGATACAATCATTATAACATCTGCGGGGGCGTAGTTCAATGGTAGAATAACGGTCTCCAAAACCGTGGACGTGGGTTCGATTCCTACCGCCCCTGCCAAACAAAAAACTCCACAACATGTGGGGGTTTTTTTGTTTAAAAATTAAAAATTGAAAATTAAAAATTCTAATAATCAATCCCCTTCCTCGCCTTTACGCCTTCGCGATAATAATGTTTTACCTCGTACATTTCGGTTATCAAATCGGCTTTGTCCAGAATCTCCTGCGGCGCGCCGCGGCCGGTTAAAACCAATTCAACGTTTTTCGGTTTGGCTTCCAAAAGTTTTAAAACTTCCGCCGTTTCAACCATTTTTTGCGCCGCCACGGTGTTAATTTCGTCCAAAATCACCAAGTCGTATTTTTTTGACATCGAAACTTCTTTTGCGATTTGGAGTCCTTTCTTTGCTTCCAAAATGTCCGCTTCTGTCACGCCGAACCTGAATTCTCCGGTTTTCGGATTGAATCTTTCCACGCCGGTTATAAAATAATCTATTTTCAATTTTTTGAGCGCCGCTCTTTCGCTGTAAACCTTGCCGCCTTTGTCAAAAAACACGACGGCGACTGCCAACCCCGCGCCGACCGCGCGCAACGCCAAACCCAAAGCAACGGTCGTTTTGCCTTTTCCCGCGCCGGTATATATATGTATTAAGCCCAGCATACAGACACCATTATATCAGGTTAAGATATATCAGGTTAAGAACACTTTGAGTAGCCGCACCCTCGGCACATCAGGCATCCTTCGGTAAATTCAAACAAACCGCCGCAATTGGGGCACTCGGGCGCTTCGCCGATATCGGCGAACTTCGCGTACTTTGCGCTTTTTTGGTAAAATATTTCTTTTAATAAACCCGCCTGCGCGGGCAGGTCGGGGTTTTTTAGTCCGACCGGGGTTCCCGGAATGTTTAAATTAACAGTTTCCTCGGCTGATTTTATGGCCTTGGAAAATTCAACCGGAATATTTTCCGTGGTCTGTTTTTTTTCTCCTGCCCGCGCAGACAGGTCGGCCTTGGTAAATTCTCCCGACGCTTCGGCCGGGATTCCGACCTCCGACGATACGTCGGGGCGTCGGAACAAATCCAATTTTTGCTGAGCATTAGTGATGTGCTCTTCCATCACTTGCGCAATGCCGTCGGGAATGGATAAAATCATTCCGTTTTCGCCCCACGTCGGCATCGGCCCTCTGATTCCTTTGATTTGGTGGATTATTTCTTGCACGTCGACGCCTGAGCGCAGCGCCAAAGAAACCAAGCGGCAAATCGCCTCCGCCTTTGCTTCAAAAAATCCGCCGGTTTTTCCGATTCTGGCGAAAACTTCAAACAATCTCCCGTCCTCGTCGATGTTTAGCGTCACATACATGTTGCCGTAGCCCAGCGGAACTTTGTAAGTTTCCCCTCTCATTATTCTCGGCCTTTCTTTGGGCTTCAAATCGCCGAAAATATTTTTTGCGAAAGATTGCCCGCCTTCGCCCGTCGCCGTTTCCTTTTTTTCATCTTTAATTGAAATAAGCACCGCATCGTTCCGTGAACCTTCCCTGAAATAGGTAATGCCTTTGCAGCCTGAATCGTATGCCAAATTGTAGAATTTTTTAACGTCTTCAAGGCCGTGGGTTTGCGGCGCGTTCACCGTTTTGCTGATTGAGGCGTCAACGTATTTTTGAATCGTTGCCTGCATTTTGACGTGTTCCTCGGGCGACAATTCTTTGGCAGTAACAAAATAAGGCGGCAATTCTTCTTCCGGATGCGCGTCAATATATTCTTTATATAAATGATGATAAACAACGTGCTCTCCGATGCGGTCTTTGCGGATGTATTTAAAATCGTAAACCGGTTCAATGCCCGAACTCGCGTTGGCCAAAATGCCGGTCGTTCCGGTCGGCGCCTGCGTTAAAAGCGCCGCGTTTCTGATTCCGTATTGGGCAATCGCTTCCCTTAAAAACACCGGCAACGTTTGAATAAATTTCCCTTCGAGATAATTTTCGCGGTCAAAAACCGGAAACGCCCCCTTTTCTTTCGCCAAAGCGATTGAAACGGCATACGCCTCGTTGCGGATGAATTTGCAAATATCTTCCACGATTTTAATTGATTCCTCGCTCCCGTAGCGAATTTTCATTTTTATAAGCAGGTCGGCGAGCCCCATGGTGCCGAGCCCCACGCGGCGGACCGCTTTCTGCGCCATTTCATTTTCTTTAAAATGATATTGCGTTAAATCGATGATATTATCTAAAAATCTTATCGCGTCGCGCGCCGCGGCGCCTAAGCCGTCGATGTCAAAACAGTCAGGAATCGCGCCTCCTGAAGGAGTGCGATCCCCGCAAGAATCATCTTTATAAAACGCGCTCAAGTTAAGCGACCCCAAGTTGCAAACGCCCCACGCCGGCAAGCCTTGTTCGCCGCAGGGATTTGTCGAAATTATTCTGTCGTAATACCAGGTGTTTGAGAGTTTGTTGTATCTTTCAAGAAAAACCACGCCCGGCTCGCCCGAAGCGTGCGCCGCCTCGCACATCAAATTCCAAATCTCGGAAGCTTTCACCGTTTTGTAAACTTGACCGTTCCATTTTAAATCCCAGTCGCCGCCGCGGCGGAGCGTTTCCATAAATTCGTCGGAAACCGCAACGGAGAGATTTGCGTTTGTAAGCACTCCGGGAGTTTTTTTGGCGACAACAAATTCCTCAATGTCGGGATGGGAAACGTCCAAAACAAGCATCAAGGCGCCGCGGCGCGAACCGCCTTGGATAATTAAGCCGGTGGCGAAAGAATAAAGCCCGCCGAAAGAAACCGCGCCTGAAGCCGTGCCGTTTACGCCTTTCACGTGACTGCCGCGAGGACGCAATGTGGAAAGATTGACCCCGACTCCCCCGCCGCGCGACATTATCTCGATCATCAATTTAACGCTGTCCATTATGCCGCCGCGGGAGTCGTCAGGCGAAGGAATGACAAAACAATTGTAACAACTCACACCCGCCCCGCTGCCGAGCCCCGACAAAGTTCTTCCGCCCGGCACAAACTTAAAATCGCGTAAAAGATTATAAAATCTTTCTTGCCACAATCAGCGAATTTCAGGTTTTTCCGCTTCGGCCGCTCCCCGCGCCACCCTTTGCCACATTTCCTCAAAAGAATGTTCAATCTGATTTCCGTTTTCATCCTTGAGAGCGTAACGGTCATTAAAAACTTTTTGAGACAAGTTATCCATAGAAGCCGCAAGACGCCACCACAACGCCATAGGACGCCAAAAAATGGCGTAAATTGGCGTGATTATGGCGTAAATTGGGATTTTAAAATCCCATCGTCAAATTTATCGCCCTCGGTTTTAAGTTGGTTGAATCAATTTGCGAAACATTTATCTTAACCTCTTTCACGTTTCCCAACCAGTCTTTGTATCTTACCAAACCTTCTTTCAAAATACAATCGTATATTTCTTTGGTGAGTTTTACGTCTTGCAGGCAGTAGTCGCGCAATTTATCCATTTGCCCGGTTCTGAAATACTGGATTGCCGCAAGCCCGCTGCCGGTTTTTTTCTGGTTCAAAGTGGCAAAAGCGATGTCGTCGAGCCGGACTCTGAAACCGATGATTTTTTCCACCTCCTCCATAATGTCAAACTGTGGCAATTGCAGCAAATCACCCGCGTAATAATTGTTTAAAACCGGCAAATCAAAACCTTTGGTGTTGTGGCCGACAATCAAATCGGCATATTCCATTTTCTTGAAAAGTTTCGGCAATTCTTTTTCAAGGAAACATTCGTATTTATCATCTTCATAAAAATAAACGCCGACCACGGAAATCCTTAATTTGGTCGGGTCGTGCTTGCCTACTTCTTGGAATGAATTTTGCGTTTCAATATCGAGGATGATTTTGTTGCTTGCCATACTAATAATTTTAACGCCCTCCTACTTTCATTGTAGATGACAAAAACAACTCGGTCAAATAATATGTCAAGCCATCTCACTGGGGGGGGTAAATCCCGCCGGAATTAAACCGGAATTAAAAAAGAGGCTCTCTGCCAAACCCCTCTTTTATTTTCAATTTATTTTGGGCGTTCGCACCCGCCCGCCAACGCCTGTTTGCGGACACCCCCTTGTGAGAATGCCCTGCGTCTCGCGGGGCACCTTATCAGATGCTGAGCAAAGATGCCCAGCATCCCCAGAAGAAAATACGTTTACAAGTGTCAATCCCGATGGAATAGCATCCGTAAGGATGCGCCAGAAACATAATGGCAGGGGGTAAAGCCGAGATTACTCGCCAAAAACTCTTACTTCTAATTCTTTCATTGCCTGAGGTAGAATCGGCATCAGGACTTTCGCTGTGTTTAAAAGATAATGCGCCACAGAAGACCGGTCGAGAATCATTTTGGAATACGCTTCGCTTATGGGGTACGCTTCCGAAAAATACAAAATCAAACCCAAAATCAGCGCGCCTTCAACCAAGCCGAGGACCGCTCCGCCCAAACGGTTGATCCCCGCCAAAAACGGCAGCATCATCGCGAACTTAAAGGTCTTGTTAATCACGTAAAACACAAAACCGACAAGGCGGTTGATTAAAATAAACAAAATTATAAAAACCACCATTCGGACGACGTTTATCGGACCGCCGGAATACGGATGTATCCATTGCGCCGCCACGTCAAAATACCGCGTGGCGATTCCCGCGCCGATTAAAACGCCGAAAAGCGCGCCGATGGTGTGGATTAATCCGAACCAAAAACCGAATAAAACAAAACCGCCTAAAAGGATTAATAAGACAATATCAATCAAGGTCATATTTTTAAAATTATGTTAGTTAAATAAACAAAATTACACTTCAAATCCCCAATCCCCAATCCCCAATCCAGAATCCCGAATAAAGTTTAAAAAATTGGGAATTTAAGAATTTTTCGGGATTCGGATTTCAGGATTCGGGATTTTTATAAATTGATTGAAATTAAGTCAATTTCGGAAAAAGTGTTTCTCCTTTTTTAATTTTAACGCCGGATTTTAAGCCGCCCGCCTTCTTCCCTTTCTCCCACTTCTTCCTCTTCTCTTCTACCAAAACTCCCAACTGCTCCCAAATTTTTTCAGCTGTTTCGGGCGTAATCGGCCAGAGCATCCAGCCCAAAAGACGCAGGGAGTCCAATAGATAGTATATCACATAAAAAAGTCGTTGTTCAGACCCCTTGACTCCGCTTCCGCTCCGCTCAGGGAATAGTGCCTGAGATTGCCGAAGGCTTATGTTTTTATACATTTCCCACGGCCTTTCCTTATCAATCAATTGGTTGCAATAACGAACTAACGATAAAATTGATTCCACCGCATCGTGCAACCGCAACTCCCTCATCGCCTCGTCATAATCCTTAATTAGATTTTGGATTTTGTTTGGAAATTGGAAATTGGAAATTGGAATTTTGGGCGTAAGCCCATTGAAGTATTTCTCCGTCATCACCAGCACTCTATTCACCAAATTCCCTAACTCATTCGCCAATTCAGAATTGTAAACTTCCTCCAACCGGCTGAATGAAAAATCGCCGTCCTCGCCGAATTTTATTTCATGGATTAAAAAATACCGCAAAGTGTCAATGCCGTATTTTCTTGACGCTCCAATCGGGTCAATCACATTACCCAACGATTTTGACATCTTTTGCCCTTCAACCGTAAAAAACCCGTGCGCAAAAACTTTTTTCGGCAGGGCGATTCCCACGGACATCAGCATCGCCGGCCAATAGGCGCAATGGAATTTGATAATGTCCTTGCCGATCAAATGCGCGTCAGCCGGCCACCATTTTTTGAATTTCTTTGCCTCCGTCCCGTAACCGACGGCGGAAATATAATTTATCAGCGCGTCGAACCAGACGTACAAAACCCTGTTTTGACCGCCAACTTTTAATCCTTGACTTTTGACTTTTCGGGGTTCGGGTTTCGGGATTCGGGATTCTTGTTCCAACAAGGTTGGAACTAGGATGCCCCACTCAGCATTCTCTCTCGTGATGCTAAAATCGGACATGTAATTTTTAATATAACTGACCACCTCGTTTCGGCGCGACGCCGGTTCTATAAAATTCGGGTGCTTCTTAATGTGCGCCAAAAGTTTTTTGCGGTATTTTGTCAGGCGGAAAAATAAATTTTTTTCTTTCAAATATTTCGGCTCTTTTTGGTGGATGGCGCATTTTCCTTCCGCTAAATCGTCTTTGGTTAAAAACGCCTCGCAGCCCTCGCAATAATAACCTTCGTAAGTCCCTTCGTAAATGTCGCCTGTTTTTTGCGCTTCTTTGAAAAATTTATTAACCGCTTTAATGTGCCGCTCTTCCGTGGTGCGAATAAAATCGTCATTTGAAATGCCTAAACTGTCCCAGACCTCCTGCCATACCGCCGCCATCTCATTAAGATACTCTTGAATCTCTTCCTTCGTTATTTTATTTCCCGAGCGAAGTCGAGGGGCCCTCAAACGAAGTCGAAGGGCTTCCACATTTTTTTGGCTGTTTTCGTCCGTGCCGGTCAAAAAATAAACCTCCTCGCCTTTTAAGCGGTGAAACCGCGCCAAAATATCCGCCGCGATAACGGTATAAGCGTTACCGATATGAGGCCGAGCATTAACATAAAAGATAGGCGTCGTAATATAGAATTTGTTGCGTTTGAGCATAAAAAGATGTCATTACCCGACTTAATCGGGCAATCCAAACTTTGAGTCATTTTTAAATCCGAAATCCGAAGCCCGAAATCCGAAACAATTTCGGAAATCCAAATGTCCAAAACTCAAAACATCTAAAAAAAATTATAACATAAAATACTATAAAATAAAAGCCGAGAATTGGTTTCTCGGCTAAAGTCGCGACTTACTTATAAAACTCGTCCACCGTCACGAACTGATAATCCCGCTTTTTGTACTCCTTAATAACGTAAGGCAGCGCCTGAACGTCGTAGGTGCGGTTTCCGCCGGAATCGTGCATTAGGACGATTTCCTCATAGCGCCTCTTTGCGCCAAAAATCGTTTCCACGATTTTGTAAAAACCGAGTTTGTGGTTGATGATGTAGCCGTCGTCCGAGCTCGTGTTCCACACCACCAATTTATATCCCATCGATTTGACCGTTTCTTTGACCTTGGCGTTTTTGGCGCCGTACGGAGGCCTCATAAATTTGGGCGGCTCAAAATCGCAATTCGGATTGCCGTCGCAAATCACTTCCTTGATTTTCTTTTCCGCGTCCCGAATTTCCATTTCCATTTCTTTCGGCGAAATAGTAGTCATTCTCTTGTGGTGGTAAGTGTGATTGCCAATGAGGTGACCTTCGGCATAGGTGCGACGCAACACGTCGGGAAAAAGTTTGACGCACTTGCCGAGCACAAAAAAGGTGACTTTCACATCGTTCTTTTTGAGAATGTCAAGCACTTTCGGGGTATAAATCGGCGAGGGACCGTCGTCAAAGGTCAATGCGACCTTGCGGACTTTCGACTCACCGCTTTTTTCCGCCGATACTTCGAACGAAATCGCTAAAAGAATTACCGTCATCATCGCTATTTTTTTCATTTCTCTCTTCCTCGCCCCGAATTCATCATTTTGATTTGAGCGCGCTTACGCGCGCCACTCCAATCGGAGGCTGTTTTAAGGTTTATTTTTAAAGACCTCTTTTGAATATTTTACCTTAACACCTTTTCGCCAAATTGTCAAGCTAATGATGAAGAGAGCAGCCATCCCGTATTGCGCCAAGGTCAGGCCGAAATATCGCGGGTCGGAAATTGGAAGGTCGGTTGCCCGCAAAAAATCCAAGAAGAATCTGAAAAAAGAATAGGTTAAAATCAAAATCAACGCATAAAAACCGTCTCTCGGACAATTGCTCCGATTCATAAAATCCCCCTCCTTCTCCCCCTTTACGAAAGGGGGGGTGGGGGGGATTTGCGCGCGCTTACGCGCGCTACTCCAAATTTTGAATAAAAACAAAATTCCAATCGCCATCATCAAAATAACTTCGTAAAGCGCCAAGTCGTGCCGCGCGCCGCCCGGAAAATGAACCGTCAAAAAAAAATTTGAGAGACGGCCGACGTGGTCGTGGATGAAAAAACATCCCAAACGAGAAAAAAACCAAACCGGAATAAAACCGATTGCCAAAATATCCAAATACGACCAAAAAACTTCTTTGTTCGGTTTGGTTTGTTCGGTTTCGGATTTGTTCGATTTCAATTTGTTTGATTTCGTAAATCCAGCGGGATTTACGAAATCAAACAAATAAACCCAGCGTGGTTTACGAAATCGAACAAAGTAAATAATTAAAATAACTGCCGCGAAAACAAATCCGCCCAAAGAAGACAATCCACCCGTCCGAATATTTATAAAATCAACAAACGAATGAACTTCTCCCAAATGTTCTAGCCACCAAAAAACCCTCGCGCCAAGCAAGCCGAAAATTAAAAGAAAAATTGAAAGATTAAAAATCTTGTTGAAATCCAAATTCCATTTTTTAGCAACAAAAAAGGCCGTTACAAATCCGGATAAAAACCCGACAGCGACCATCAGACCCCAAACATAGATATTTAATGGACCGAGTTTGAAAGAAACAAAAGAAAAATACGGAATCATATTTTTAAATTTCCAATATCCAATTTCTGTCCCTTTGTCCCCATGGGACATCTCCCGCAGGGAGACAATAAAATTTTGAATTCTCAAATGCTTAAAATTTTTAGCATTGGGCATTGGGCATTTTGTTAGAAATTAGAAATTAGGAATTAGGAATTGGGGGCAGACACATTGCTTCAACAAATTGAAGCAATGTGTCTGCCGACCACAACTCCCTGCATCGACGCTTGCAACAGACCGCGAGTATATCCGCTGCCGTCGCCGGCGACATAAAGCCCCGGAATGTTTGTTTGGAAGTTGTTGTCGGCGTCAATGCGCACCGAATAAAATTTTACCTCATTGCCATAGAATAGCGTATGATCGCTGGCAACACCCGGCGCCAGTTTTTCCATCGCTTCAATCATTTCCAAAATATCGGTCAATTGCCTATGATACATTGCGAGCGACAAATCCCCGGGGACGGCGTCTTTAAGCGTCGGCCTGACAAAACCTTTGTTGATTCTTTCAACCGTCGAACGCCTCCCGCTTTTCAAATCTCCGAGACGCTGAACCAAAACGCTGCCGCCTGCCAAACGGTTCGCCGCCTCGGCAACATACCTGCCGTAATCAAGCGGATTGTCGAACGGCTCGGTAAAATTCTGGGTGACCAAAACGGCAAAATTGGTGTTTTCCGATTTTTGAGCCGCGTAACTGTGGCCGTTAACCGTGCGGAATTCGCCGCTTTGACCCAACTTTGGCGGGTATTTTTCTATGCCGACAAATCCGTACGGGCACATGCAGAAAGTCCTGACACGGTCGCGGAAAGTCGGGCTTTCGTAAATGATTTTCGCTTCATACAAATTACGGGTCAAATGTTCCAGAATTTCGGAGCGGACTTCCACGCGAACGCCGATGTCAACGCCGTTGTGCTTGAATCCGAGCCCCAAATTTTTCGCCTCCTGCGCCAGCCAATCGGCGCCAGAGCGGCCGACGGCCGCCACGACTTTTGCCGCTTCAATTTTATCGCCGTTTTCCAAGGTTAAAATAAATCCGCCGCCATCTTTAACTTCCATTAAATCCCCCTCCTCTCCTCCCCTTTTCTTAAAGGAGGATGTTGGGTGGGGGATTTTTTCAATATGCGCCGCGCCGTTGTTTAAAATTATCTTGATGCTTTTATCCAGCAAATACCGCCTGATGTTTTCAACGATTTCAAAACACTTCTCCGTGCCCAAATGCCTTATCGGGAAAGAAATCAAGGCCAGACCTGACGCGTAAGCTTGGCGTTTCAAAGAATCAACCGCCGGACAATTCGGGTCGATTAAGTGGCTCGCCCCGCCGAATTCCAGATATTTTGAGTCAACGTATTTTGTCAGTTCTTCAAATGTATCTTCGCCCAAAACCTCGGCAAGCAAATGCCCGCCTGTGGCGTATGTCCAGTTTAGTTTTCCGTCGGAAAAAGCGCCCGCGCCGCCCCAGCCGCAGGCAATGTTCGTTCTATCGTCTCTTGACCGCGCTCTACCCCGTTCAATCATCACTAATTTCAAATCAGGCCGTTTGGCAACGATTTCAAGAGCGACAAACATCCCCGCGGGACCCGTTCCTATTATTGCAACGTCATAGGTCATAAAATGTTATGCAAATCTACAAATCTTATGCCAATTTTGCAAATTGCGAATATTTGTCTCCCTTCGGTCTGCCTTCGGTAGATGTCCCGAAGGGACAGAGATGTCCCGTAGGGACACAATTTGTAGATTGGCAGAGAATTCGCGGATTGACATAACCCCTTCTATATTAAACCCTTTCTTGACAAAAATCAAGGATTGTGATGATAAAAGAAGCATTGCGTCCAGCGCAACCCGCGCAGACATCTCTGCTCCTAACAACCAAACCACTCATTGCCGATGACGGAACATACGCCTTCTGTATGAAGCAAAAGAAAGACCCGGTCAGACGCTGCCCCAATTGTAATTCCGAAACAGAGGCCGTATTCTACGGCGTCAAGTGCCCCAAGTGCGGGTGGAAAAGTAATCCGTAAAAGGACTTGCGGGTCGCACCCGTAAGTAACCGCAAGTAACCCAAAGCCAAGCAATCCGTAAATCTTTCAGAACCAAGCGCGGCGCGCTTGGTTTTTTTGTTGATAGGAATAATAAGTCCAATAAGACGGGATAAATCCGATAGGTCCGATGAACCCCACAAGACCAATAAGCTTGACGAAAAATAAGCATTGTGGTAATATTTTGATATATGGCACACGTTAAAGCAGGCGGTTCCACAAGGTTGGGCCGCGATTCACAAGCGCAAAGATTGGGTGTTAAAATCGCCGATGGCCAAAGGGCCGAATCGGGCAATATTATAATCCGACAAAGGGGTACCAAGTACCGTCCGGGCAAAAACGTGCTGCGCGCCGGCGATGACACTCTTCTTGCGGCGACAAACGGCATTGTAAAATTTTCCCACAAAAAAGTAAGAAAATTCCACGGTAGTTTGGAACCGATGACTTTTGTGAATGTCGTGCCGAAATAAAATAAACAGCAGTAAAAACAAAAACCCTCCTTTTTAGGAGGTGTTTTTTATTCGGCTTCAGGCACCATCGAAATTGGACTTGGGGATTTCGTAAATCTGCGGGATTTTAGATTTTAGGACCTCGTAAATCTTTGAGGATTTACGAAGTCCAATAGTGATTTACGAAATTCTGTTTATTGTGTCTCGCGATATTCAGCATCAGCCCCGCCGCCGCCATTGACGCCGTCAGCGAACTTCCGCCGTAACTTATAAACGGCAAAGTGAGGCCGGTTAAAGGCAAAATGCCAATCATTGAACCGACATTTAAAATCATCTGCCAGCCGAACCAAATAACGACGCCGCAAGCCAAATAATACCCGAATTTATCTTTTGCGCCCGCCGCGATTTTAAATCCCTGCCATAGAAAAAGGAAAAAACAAAATATAAAAATCGCGCAGAGCAAAAACCCCAATTCCTCGCCCATAATGGCGAAAACCGAATCGCCGATGACTTCAGGCAGATACTGGTATTTCTGCCTTGAATTCCCCAAACCCAATCCCCAAAATCCACCCGAACCGATGGCAATAAGCGCCTGGTTGATGTGATAGCCGATGCCTTGCGGGTCAAACGACGGATTCAAAAAGGTGGTGATGCGCGCCATGCGGTACGGCGCGATTTTTATCAAGGCGCCGATTGCCGCAACCCCCGCCGCCGCCAAAATGGAAAGATGGAGGATTCTTCCGCCCGCCAAAAAAAACATCGTTGCCGCAATCAATCCTATTAAAAAAGCCGTGCCCATGTCCGGCTGCAGCAAAATCAAACCGCAAACCGCCCCTGGAAATAAAAAATAAAGCAAAAAACCTTTTCTGAAATCTTTTATACCCTCTCTAACTCCCCCTGTCCCTTCACTCGCGTGAGAGTGAGGGATACGGGGAGAAAAAGAAGGGGTTTGGCCAAATTTCGCCAAAAGCCAAGCCAAAAATATAATGAGACCGAGTTTGGCGAATTCGGAAGGTTGGATTGAAACGCCGCCGAAAACAATCCAACTCTTGGCTCTGTTTAAACTTTCGCCGACGCCGGGGATCAAGACCGCAACAAGCGACGCCATCAAGATAAAAAAAATTAATTTAGACAATCTTTTCCACTTCAAATAATCAATTCTCCAAAACAAAAAAAATAAAAAAAGGCCCGGCAAAAATCCGTACAAAACCTGGTGCGTCAAAAGATAATAAGCCGAACCGAATTTTTGATAAGCGGAATCCGCGGAAGCGGAAGCGAGAATAATCAAACCGAATGCCGCCAGCGCAAAAGCCGAAACGCCGAACAACAAACCGGGCTTGGATGAAGAAAGCATACCTTCAATAATTTCCAATATCCAATTTCTAATTTCCAACAAAATTCCCAAACCCCAATTTCTAAATGTACAAAATTTAATATTAGACATTGGACATTTAGATTTTTATTGGGAATTGGGAATTAGGAATTAAGAATTTAATAATTTGTTTATAAGTTAAACTGGAGATTATTTTCACTACTTACTTTTTTTGGAGGCAAGGGCGTATTTCAGCGCCTCTTCTATCGTCTCCACGAAAATGAATTTTAAAGATTTCTTGATTTCCAGCGGGATTTCTTCCATGTCTTTTTCATTATCTTTGGGCAAAAGCACGGTTTTGATTCCCGCACGATGCGCCGCCAAAACTTTTTCTTTCACTCCGCCGATTTCCATCACTTTTCCGCGCAAAGTCACCTCGCCCGTCATCGCCACATCGCGACGAACCGGCCTGCGGGTCATCACTGAAATCAAAACTGTGGCCATGGCGACGCCCGCCGAAGGTCCGTCTTTGGGTATGGCGCCCGAAGGCACGTGAACGTGAAAATCGGTGTCTTTGGCGATGTCTTTCTTAATCCCCAGCTGGCTCGCGCAAGACCTAGCGTAAGAAAACGCCGCCTGCGCCGATTCCTGCATCACCTGCCCCAAATGGCCGGTTAAAATCAGCCTGTTTTTGCCCGGCATTTTGGTCGCTTCAATCAAAAGTATTTCGCCGCCGACCTGCGTCCAGGCCAACCCCGCCACCACGCCGACTTCATCCTTCTTTTCCGCTTCCAAACTCTTGAACCGCGCCGGTCCCAAATATTTTTTCAAATTTGCCGGACCGACGACAACGGCAAATTTCTTGCCATCATCGGCGAATTCCTTGGCCACCTTGCGGCAAACGCTAGCGATTTCCCTGTCCAAATTCCTGACGCCCGCTTCGCGAGTATATTCCCTGATGATATTTCTTAACGCCTCGTCGGTAATTTTTAAATTTGCTGGCTTCAGGCCGTTGTTTTCAAATTGCTTTGGAATCAAAAAGTCCTTGGCGATGTGGAATTTTTCCTCCTCGGTGTAGCCCGGAAAATCTATCACTTCCATTCTGTCGCGAAGCGCCGGCGGAATGGTGTCTAAAATATTGGCAGTGGTGATAAACATCACATCCGACAAATCGAATGGCACTTCGAGATAGTGGTCGGAAAAAGAATTATTCTGTTCGGGGTCAAGGGCTTCAAGGAGCGCCGCCGACGGGTCGCCGTGCATCACGTCGTAACCGAGTTTGTCAATTTCATCGAGCATAAACACCGGATTTTTTGTGCCCGCGACTTTAACGCCCTGAATGATTCTGCCGGGCAGCGCGCCGACGTAAGTTCGCCTGTGCCCGCGGATTTCCGCCTCGTCGCGGATGCCGCCCAAACTCATTCTGTAAAATTTTCTGCCCGTTGCCCGCGCGATTGATTTACCGATTGAAGTTTTGCCCGTGCCCGGCGGACCGGCGAAACAAAGTATCGGACCCTTGATTTTGCCGACAAGTTTCTGCACCGCCAAAAATTCCAAAACTCTCTTCTTGACTTTGTCGAGGCCGAAATGGTCTTCGTCCAAAATCTTTTCCGCTTTTTTAATGTCGATGTCGGCACTGCTTTTTACGCTCCAGGGAAGCGAAATAAGCCAGTCAAGGTATGTGCGGATATAAGAAATTTCGGGAGAAAACGAAGGCATTCCCTCAAGGCGCGAAAGTTCTTTAAGCGCCTGGTTTTTCGCCTGTTCGGCCATGCCCGCTTTTTCGATCTTTTGACGCATTTCCTCCATCTCGTTGCCAGCGCCTTCGCCTAATTCTTTCTGGATGGTTTTTAATTGCTCGCGCAAAAACATCTCTTTTTCCATTTTGCCCAGTTCCTTGCCGGTTTCGCTTTGGATTTTCCTCGCCATGCGCAAAACTTTAAGCAATCTTGCGACGGCGAAATTGCCCCTCTCCAATTTTTCCTCAACAGTTCTCGCTTCCAAAATCATTTGCCTGTCCTCGGTTTTAAAATCAAGATTTAAAGAAACGACATCAATCAATTGCCACGGATCGGTGATGGTGGAAACCAAAAGCAAAACGTCGAAAGGAACGTTAGCGCCCAAGTTGACGCACTCCTTGAAATAGTTGATGAAACTGTACATCTGCGCTTCAATCTTTTCGTTTTTTATAAACTCGGGCGGGGGGATGATTTCGTGGTCAACGGTGATGTAAGGCGCGGTTTTGACGTATGACCTGATTTTTGAACGGACAATGCCTTCGATGAAAATTCGCACCGCTCCGTCGGGCTGCCGCACCACGTCCCTGATTTTTGCCACGGTTCCCACGCCGTAAAGGTCGTCCGGCTTCAAATTTTCTTCTCTCGCGTCTTTGACCGCCACAAAAATCAAAAGACGGTCGCTTTTAAGCGCCGCGTCAATCGCTTTTACCGCCAGCGACTCTTTGACGATAAGCGGCATGTTGACCTTCGGATAAATAACAATGTCCCTAATCGGCGCGAGGGGCAATTCGGTTTTAATTTGAATCTTTGAAGTGTTGGATAAATTTTGAGGCATAGATTTTAAAATTTTTAATTTTAAATTTTAAATTTTTAATTAACCAACAATTCATTGGCTCTCTCCGGTTCCGCCATTAGTTCTTTAACAATTTTTTCCATTTTTACGGCGCGCGAACCTTTGACCAAAATTATGTCGCCTTCTCTTATTCTGTCCTCTAAAAATTCGCCGGCATCCTCCGGATTATCAAAAGTGAAAATGTTGTCAATCGACATCCCCTGTTTTTCCGCTTCGTCGGCAATGAAACGCGCAGAGGGGCCCGCAGTAATTAAATAATCAATCCCTTTTTCTTTGACTACTCCGCCTATTTCCCTGTGACTCGATTCCGTTGCCGCGCCGAGTTCGCGCATGTCTCCCAAAACGGCATATTTAAACCTTCCTTCACCTGTTGATAGAGATGCCAAAACATCAAGCGCTGCCAAAACTGAATGCGGCGAAGCGTTATAACTGTCATCAATTATAACGGTCTTTTTAATGCCAGCCAAAACGTTCATTCTTCCGGCAGGCGCTTTGTATTTTCCAAGCGCCTCGGCAATTTCAATTAAATTCAAGTCAAATGCCGCGCCGACAGCGGCCGCGGCAAGCACGGCGTAAATCTGCTGCTTGCCCAAAACATTCGGGATGCGCATAGGCACCGCCTTGCCATCCGACAAAATCTTTAAAGAAACGCCCGGCATTTTTATTTTGTCTTCCTCGCATGAAACCGAACCGCCGACGAATTCCAGGCACCTGAAATCCGCGCCCTCGTTAAAACCGAAGGTAGTGACTTTGGCTTTAGTCAAATTTCTCATGTTGCGGACATTTTCATCGTCATAGTTTAAAATCGCCAAACCGTCCGATTTCAATTCCGAAACGATTCTTGACTTTTCTTTTATGATTTTATCAATTTCCTTGAATTGCTCCAAATGAACTGGCGCGATGGCGGTGACGACGCCAATGTCGCATTTGATGAATTTTAGAAAATACCTGATGTCGCCGGGCTTGTCCGCCGCCATTTCCAAAACCAAAATGTCGGGATAACCTTTGCTTTTAAAGCAAAGCAAAAATATGGCTTTCAAAAAAACCGTCAGCCAACCGAAAACCGACTTACCTTGCGCCGAATTGCCGATTACGGTAAGCGGAACGCCGATTTCGTTGTTGTAACTTTTTTCGCTTTTGCGGACCTTAAAATGAGGCGAAAGTACAGTAAAAACCGCCTCTTTTGTCGAGGTTTTGCCGACCGAACCCGTAATTCCAACAACCTTCGGCTGATATTTCTTCAAAATCGCCGAAGCGAAAAATTGGAGTATTCCCTCCAAAAATTTTTTCATAACAGCCGTATAAAAATTATATCAAATTAACTAATTTTTTCAAACCCGCGCTGAAAACGAGGACTATGGCGCGAACCTTCAGAACTTGCCCCGATGGATATCGGGGTTCGCTTTTGGCGAGACAAATCCTTCGCGCCACATAAATAAATCGTCATCTCGCCTTCTGTTTTATCAATCTCAAAAGCCACAAAAACATCGCGACGGAAATCGCCAGACCGATATAACCGACCGGGGCGCCGAAGAGCGCAAGACGGTTTTCCGTCGCCGTCAAAATCACCGAGCCGATAAAAATTGTGCCCGTCAAAATTGCAAAAATCCTTATGTCGTTTTCCCTGTCGAGCTCGGCTTTAAGATTTTTAATTTCGCTTAAATTTATTTTGACATCCAACTCGCCTTTTTCTATTTTTTCAAGAAGTTTTTGAGTTCTTTCGGGCAGATATTTCGCAAACTGAATATACTCAAAAATTTTAGATGGGACTCCTTCAAACTTTGTTAAAGATTTTACTTCTTTGGCGGCGGCTATTTTTAAGAATTTGTTGGCAACCGCGGTTAAATCAAAATCCGGGTCTAACTTTGCCCCGACATTAGATAGAATAAAAAACGAACGGGCAAAAAGCGCCAAATTCGTCGGAAATCTCACGCGAAAACCCAAAGCGGCGTTTAAAATATCCTGCAAAATTTGGGCAATTGCCCTTGCTTTAGAGGGTGAAAAGAACATCTTCTCGGCAATCAATCTCGCTTTCCGTCGAAAACCTTCGATATCCGCGCCTTCTCCAAGAATGGCAAACCGCATAATGCTCTCAATGTATCCTTCCACATTTCCTGCGGCGAATGTTGAAATGCATTTAAGCATTCCGCTTCTGCTCTCGTGATTCAAAAATCCGACCATGCCAAAATCATGAAGGCATAAAACATCGTTGCCATAATCGTCTTTTAGGGCAAAAAAATTGCCGGGGTGGGGGTCTGCCTGAAAAAATCCGTCAATAAAATATTGCCTGAAAAGAACTTCCGCGCCTATTTTTGCCAGATTCTTTGGGTTAATGTCGGCTTTTTTTAACGCTTTTGCATCGTCTATTCTCTTGCCTTCCACGTATTCCATTGTCAAAAGCCGCGTGGTGGTGTGAGCCCAAAAAACTTTTGGAACCTTGGCGTTTTTCACCTGCTCCGCGGATTGCCTCAATCTCTCCATTCTTTGCGCCTCAAGCTCAAAATCAAGCTCGGTAAATGTGCTTTCAGCGAATTCTTTGACTAAATCCACAGGACGCCTTATGGCGATTTCCGGCATTTTTTCCAGTAATTTTGCCAAATGAAACATCAAATGCACATCTTCTTCAATAATTTCTTTCATTTGCGGTCTTTGGATTTTTAAAGCGACAACCTCGCCATTTTTTAAAACGGCGCGATGGACCTGGGCGAGCGACGCCGCCGCCGCCGGTTTTTCATCAAATTGTTTAAAAAACTTGCTAATCGGTTTGCCCAATTCTTTTTCAATGAGGTGCTTTGCGGCGCGAGGGTCAAAAGGCGAGGCCCTATCTTGCAATTTAGAGAGTTCGTCTGCTGTTTCTTGTCCAACCAAGTCGGGACGCATTGATAAAATTTGACCGAATTTTACAAATGTCGGGCCTAATTTTTCAAAAAGACGGCGCAAACGGATGCCTAAAGGGATTTCTTTCTTTTCCTCCATTTTGAATCTCAATCTTTTGCCCAGCGGGACTAAATATCTCAATTCTATATTCCTCAAAACAAAATCAAACCCCTCGTCAAACATTGCCGACGTTATTTCCTTTAACCGTTTTATGTCTTTAAATTTGGAATGAAACATATTAATACTGCAACACCGTCTTCATCTCTCTAATCTCTTCTTCTTTGTGGACGATTATTTTTTCAATGTTGTAAGTGCCGAATTTAAACGCCTCAAAATAACCCTGCATCGCCGCCTCCGCCAGCCAGCCGCTGTTAAGCCAATCAAAAAGCCACTCATCCGTATATTTCGGGTCCTCTTGGTCAATGCCCGCGCCAATCGCTTCAAGCCATTTGCGATTGAACACCTCCTGAGAGCCGATGGGCGGCGCCATAACAATGGGCAGCCCCAAGGCGGTGTAAAAACAAAGTTCCGAAGGTTTTGTCCACAAAACATCGGTTATCCGCAGTGCTTTATTAAACTTTTTAAAATATTCCGACTTGTTTTCCGCAAAAATAATCTCTACGCACCCGCCCCTTTTGAGTTCTGAAGAAACCGAGGAACGCTTCACCATTCTCACAAAATCTCTATAAACATCCTTCCTTGAACCGGCTACCAAAATAATTCTAATCTTCTTGTCTAAAATTTTGTCTTTTAAACTTTTCAAAATGTCGCGAGCGATTCCTCTCTGCGCGCCCGCGCCGCCGACGGCAAAAGTCAGGGTTAGCGGATGGTCCGCTTTTTTCGGCAATCTTTTTACTTTTAAATGCTTGCAAATGGATTTTTCGTATTGGGAGATGTATTTTTTTTGCGGGTCAAGATTGTAAATTCTGTGCCATAAATCATTTTTTAAAACCCTCAAACCCGAACCTCCCAAATTTTCTTTAGGCAAAGGAAATCCTGTTAGAAAAATGTTGTCGGGATGAACGCCATAAAGTTTCAACCTTTCTTCCACCCTGTAGCACGGAGCGAAATATTTAATTCTGCTTTTTTTTGAATTTGGCGAAACCCAGGCGCGGCTTATGTCGGCATCGCAGATTTGGCAATAAATATCTTCCCTATAACCAAAATATTCCGCCATAAAAGCAATGGCAAAAAATGAAGTTATAAGCGGCAAAGGTTTTTTATTCAATAAATCTATAAGTTGTTTGCCCCAATCATTCTTTTGAATCAAATACATTACCTCTCTGAGCTGAAGCGTGGGTTTTGACAAATCCCGCCGCGGATAAAAATTCGGAATTGACTGCAATTTGTCAAAAATCGACCAGACAATATCGCCGACAACCGGCACATGCTTAAATCTTGAAACCTTTTCGTATAATTTGCGGCTTGCGTCCCAAATTTTTTTATCGTCTTTGGGGATTTTTTTATAATCATTGGCGACAATTATGTCGCCTCTTTGCCTGCTGGCGGACGAACGTAGGCGCGGCGGACAAGTCGCTATGTTGCGCAACGGAAAAACCGCGCGCCGATGCCCATAGCCCATATCCACAGCTATAACATACGCTTTGCGGTTTCGAGAAGCCATATATTCAATTTGCGGAATTAAATCTTCAAAAGTATCGCTGCAAATTTCTAATTCCCAATTTCTAATTTTTAATAAAAATCCAAATGTCAAAATCCAAATTATACCAAATCAAGTCCAAAATCCAAATGACGCAGTGCGTCATCCTGAC
>DYHP01000046.1:0-276 GCA_020724105.1 Candidatus Methylomirabilis sp.
GATTTTGACGAATGACACTTGCGCCTCGGCCGCTAGATCTGTGGCTTCGTTCGTGTCTGCGGTAACTCGAAAAAGCGGATTGTGCCAGACTCTCGCTTGGCACAAACAAATCTGTATGTGCTTGCCCCGCCCACCCAGTGCGCGCACAGAAATCGCTCGCTACGCGAGCGGCTCCCTTTTTTAGCTCAAATCCAGCGTTTTCCAGCCATTGAGCGACGAATCGTGCGAATACTTGGCGTTTTGGTTTATCTTCCAGCCGTTTGGGCCGTCTTGAAC
>DYHP01000046.1:286-4887 GCA_020724105.1 Candidatus Methylomirabilis sp.
AAAGCCCTTTCTACCTTTCAACCACGTTTGTAGAGCTTCAGCTTTGTATTTCGTATCATTGCTCTCGGCGGTAATTCCGGCTTTTGTATCAATAACCAAAATGCCGCCTTTGGTCTTGATGATCCAGTCTGGGTAAAACAATTTTTCTTTGTTCTCGTCGGGGTTGTAGTAGGAGACTGAAAAATGCTCGCTTCCGGTGTCGCCGTTTTTATGCCACCACACGATACTCTTGTTTTTGGGCGATTCAAGAAAGTCAATAAATTTTTTCTCATTGTTTATGCCCCCAAACAATCCTACTTGAGTTTTTTCAAACCAAAACGGCTCCATTGCGGATTTCTTGACCGCCAACTCTTCGTATTGATCGGTAAAGAACAACGCCTCGCGTGGTATTTCGATATGCTCCACGCGCTTCGCACGCGCCGCCTTTTTGTTTACTTCTTGCTCGCGAATAGGACGATATGCCAAAAGTGCGTCGCCAATGACTGGCGCAAGCGCGCCTGCTTCGCTCACCAGATCGTTCACAATAACTTTGTAAACATCCGCGCGGGAGAGCTTTAGCTTCTCCATCAGATAAATGTTGAGCGCGGTCTTGAGCTTGCCCCACGAACGCTCTGGCGCGAATTTTCGGTTTTCATCGGTTTGCTTTGCCACGATTTTGAAGCAAAGCAAGTTATACAACCTTTCAAGGTCGTGGCGAGACATTTCCTCGTCATAACTTCCGCCTTCTTCAAAAAGTTCCTTTGTGAAGTTGTCGTAGTCGTCAATTTCCACGCCGACAATCAGGCCGTTGGTAACTTTCGATTTTAGGTTCAGCTTCTTTGTGTCCAGTTTTTTATCCGCTACCTGCTTGAAAGTATTTTGGAATGTATCGCCCAAGTCGTTATAGTCCGCGCGCGTCATAAATACGGATTCCAGCTTGAGCGGTTTGATGCCTTTTTTGATAAAACTTCCATTGATCGCAGGACGATTTTCAGTTTTGGATTTTGCGTATTCCGCCAAAACTTCGTTGCGCTTGTAGTTAGTGTAAAGATACCCCTGATTGAGTTTGGGATTGGCAAAATGCGTGCCGAATGGCATACGCAAAATGCGCCCGACAGTTTGAATAGCAAAAGTCGGATTCTTTATTTCGCGGAACATAATCAGCACGCTCGCGCGCGGACAATCCCAGCCAGTCGCGGCGGCTTGCTTGAACAAAAGAAACGACACCGGCGAATTGTGCTTTTCCAAATCCTCCAAGTTTTCTTTCTCTTTGGAGAGCCAAACGGCGATTTCATCGCTCTTTACGCCCTTGCGTTTGAGATATTCCAAAACAATCGTTTGCTTGTTGGTGTTAGTCGTTTCTTTGGTCGCTTGGTCGTCATTGGGAAGTTGAATCAAAACAAGCGGATTGACTTCTGCACCGAGCTTTTTATACAAATTCGCCAATTCCTGCCGTTTGGCAAAAGCCAATTCCAAAAGCAGATCGTCTTGGTCTAGTCCTTTGACAGCTTTCTGCTTCAAATCTTCTTCGGTTTGGAAAACAATTTTTTCTTTGACAAGACCTGCCTCAACAACATCGCTTCGCTTTACTTCCACATAGCCGGCAGTTTCGGCGCGGGTGGGGATATATTTCGGCGTTGCCGACACGCGAAGCGTGATTTTCGGCTTGATAAGTCCGTCCACCACTTCCAGCGCAAGCTCGGTGTCGCTTCCAATGTGTTCTTCGTCAATAATCACGACAATTTTGCGCCCCGCTTCGTGCGTTTCGTTTATGAAGTTATCAAAAGTTAGTCCTTGCTCGTTTTCGCGGCGCAATTTTCGGCTGTCTTTGCTTTTGCCTTTGATTTTCTGCCAGTTTATGAAAAAGACATCGTTTTGGTTGAGCTTCTCGCGCGAAAGGTCGTTGAGATCAAGCAAGTTTAGTTCACTTGCGCCACCGTAATAATCAAAAAGTTTCTTCTTGCTTTGCTCGTATGAATCCTCGCTAAAAGAGAACCACACAAAGGCAACATCGTTGCCCGCAAAGCGCGGATCGCTCACAATGTCGCGCAAAAATTGCGCCAGCATTATCGTCTTGCCGCTTCCAGTAGGCGATTTCAAAACGAGCGGTATATTTATGTTCGGCAATTTCCACAAACTCAAAAATTCGTCTTTGAGCTGTGATATTGCCGTTTCTTGGAATGGTTTTAGCGCAAACATAATTTTTTATATCCTGTTCAATTCTTTATAAACTTCAATGATCGGCTCCGGAATATCCTCGACCCTGATATTCGCGGATGAATACTCGCCCTTATACTCATTTTTGCCCCAGCTAAAAATATATAGAGCTGTGGGCAGATTTTTCTTTTCCAGTTTCGCAATAAGCTCGGCAAGTTTCGCCTTATCTTCCTTGAAGTAAATCGCCGTCAGTTTGCCGTTGCCCCCAAAAATCTGCCACCAGTCATTCTTATCTGTTTCATTCAGGGTATCCTCGCGGACGGCGATCATTTCACCCGCTTCGTAGGTAATGCGGATTTTTGCGGTGTCTGGCACTTTGTGGATTTGCTCGATGTCCACAAGGTCGGTTTGGTAGTAGAAAAGATTGCTCGGCAATCCGGCGATTTTTTCGCTCTTCTTGTTTTTGTAACCGTTAATGACTGCTTTGATGCGCGGATAGCAAACCGATTCGGCAATTCCGCCATTTCCGCCATTGTTGTCTTCGTTGTTGGTGCAGACTATGAATTTTCTATTTCCGCCGTCTTTTTTGTTCATTTCAAGAACAGCATGACCGGTAGTTCCAGAGCCAGCGAAAAAATCGAGAATTGTTGCGTTGGGACGATGTCCAACTATCGCAAACAAACAGTCGTATACAGTATAGAGAGATTTAGGAAAATCAAAATCGCAGTTTGGCAAAATTTCGCGCAATAACTTGGTTCCAAAAATGTTTGCGTTGTATTTTCCGTCAGTCCAGACGGTTTTGTAATTAAACATTATCTTTGTACGAGCAATGTCCAAAATCTTTCTGTTTCGGTTCTCTATCACTGCTAGCTCATCCTTAATACTTTCGACTGATTGCCGAGCGAAAACCCACTTTCTTTCATTCCCGCTTGGATCAATCGGATATATTTCCGTTATTCCATCTTTTCGCAAAACATTTGCAGCTTTTGGATGGAACGAATCGTCACTCACATCTCCAAAACCAATAATTTTTCCGTCCTTTACAAGAATCGGGTAGAAACAATTTTTTGCATCCTCACGCAAATGATTACCTGTTGAGACATCTCTAAGTGGCCTAATATCGGGATTATCGGTTCTATCTTGCAAACCAATCAAGGTCTTATTTTTCGGCACTAAAAATATTGCGTATTCGTGTGTGTAATGAAAATTGTTTCCCTGTGTTCCACCAGGATTATGAATGATAGTAACGGTGTATTGATCGTAGGCCGCAAAAATTTGTTCAAGCAAGACACTCAAATGTGCTTGCTCGTTCTCGTCAATCGCGCAAATTAGAACGCCATCATCTTTCAGTAAGTTTTCCGCAAGATTGAGGCGATGGCGCATAAATGAGAGCCATTTGCTGTGCCGATATTCATCGTCCTTGTCTACATAGTCGTTGTTATATTTCCAGTTTTTCGCGCCGGTGTTATACGGCGGATCAATATAGATAAGGTCAATGTTCTTTTTGTGCGTATAGTTGAGAACCGAGAGCGCAAGATAATTATCGCCCTCAATCATCAAATTGTTCGGATATACTTCGTCCAATTTAAGGCGGTTTTTGATGACCTCTTTCAGAACAGGTACTTGAGTTTTTGATTGCTCAACAACATCTTCCTGCTTGTCCTCAAAAACCAGCCCAAGATTGTTTTTCTTGAGTTTCCTAACTTGAGCTTCAAGCTCTGCTACTTTCTTTTTTAAATTATTGTCCGTCATAATCATTTCAAAAGCTCGTCGCTTGTTACTCTCAGCGCTTGGGCTATTTTTTCAATGGTGGCAAGCGTGGGATTACCTTTGCCCGCTTCAATATTGCTCATTTGAGCACGATCAAGCCCGACCACGCGACAAATGTCGCCTTGCGACATTTCTTTTTGCTCGCGTATGCGCTTGATGTTTTTCCCTAGTTTGGATGTCGGGGTTTTCATATTCACAGATGTATTATAGCCAAAGATTGTGTCCTATGACAATAATGTGATATATTGCAAGTATGTTGAAATTGAAGCGGCGGCAGCAAAACCAAAAATTTCCTTCCTTTCAAATTTTCCGCTTCGCGGCGGTGAGTGTGGGCGGAGCCGCAAATAAAAATGATAGGAAATTTTTGGGTTTTGCCCCGCGCGAGCTTGTCGAGCGCGGCCGAGGCGCAAGTGTCATTCGTCAAAATCCTGCGGATTTTGTCCGAAATACATTCGAACTTCGTCCAATTTTGGCGGAAGGGGAGGGATTCGAACCCTCGGTCCCGCAAAGCGGGACATACGCTCTCCAGGCGTACCCCTTAAACCGCTCGGGCACCCTTCCTTACGCGCGGCAAATCTCTATTCTACAAAATTATCGGACAAACTTCAGTAAGTTAAGCTTGCGCCGACGCCTTCGATGAGAACTTTTAACGAAGGTTTTGACAAAGTGCCGGATATTTCCACTTCGGCGCCTTT
>DYHP01000047.1 GCA_020724105.1 Candidatus Methylomirabilis sp.
GTAAGGGTGTCTTTCGTACTTTCGCGAATTTCGTAGTTCCGTAGTCCTAATTATGAACTATACTCTCAAGAATCTCTCTCAGTCCCTCCTGGAAATCTCTTTAATCGTTTCCGCCGAAGAGTTGGAAAAATTTGTTCCCGAAACCGTTGAAGAATTGAGTAAAGAAATTAAAATTAGGGGATTCAGACCGAGCAAGGCGCCGTATGAGGTTTTGAAGGCGCAAATCGGCGAGATGAAAATCTGCGAATACGCGGCGGAAAAAGCGCTTTGGGAATCTTACGGCGAAATTTTGGCAAAAGAAAACATCAACGCCATCGGCGCGCCCAGTTTTAATATCCAAAAAATCGCTCCTCACAACCCCGTGGAAGTCAAAATTATTGTTCCTCTTTTCCCGAAAATCGCGGGGCTTGCCGATTGGAAAAAAATCAAAGTTCCGGCGAAAAAAACAACAATCTCGGACGATGAAGTTTCAAAAACCCTGTCGGAAATCCAAAAAATGCAGACAAAAGAAAACATTATTAACTGCGAGTCCAAAAAAGAAGACAAAATCGTCGTAGATATGGATATGATTTTAGACGGAGTACCGGTTGAGGGCGGGCAAGCCAAAAACCACGCGATTTACTTGAACGAACCCTATTACATTCCGGGACTCAACGAACAATTGCTCGGCCTTAAAAGAGGCGACACCAAGGATTTCAAACTTCCCTTCCCTAAAGAGCATTATCAAAAAAGTCTCGCCGGCAAAGAAGTTGATTTTACAATCAAAGTCAATGACGTTTTTGAACTTGTTTTGCCTGAAATCAACGACGAGTTCGCTAAAAAACTCGGGCAGAAAAATTTGGGAGAATTGAAAAATCTCATCAAAAAAAATCTTGAAGCCGAAGCAGAAATGAAAGACCGCGAAAGGCAGGAAATGGCAATTTTGGACGAACTCGTCAAAAATTCGCAATTTGACGACATCCCCGAAATTTTAATCAACCGCGAGGCGGAAAAAATGATTGCCGAATACAAATATGAAATCGCCAAATACGGCTTGGCGTTTGAGGATTATCTCGTCTCAATCAAAAAATCAATCAACGACTTAAAACTCGATTTTGCCGCCAAAGCCGTTGAACGAATCAAGGCAAGTTTAGTTGTTAATGAAATTGCCGAGCAAGAAAAAATCAAGACCAATGATAAAGAAATAATGGCGGAAATTGAAAGGCAGTTCAATCTCTACAAAGATGACCCTTCGGCGCAGGAAGAAATCAGGAAGCCGGAGTACCAAAATTACATCAGAACCTTTTTAAGAAACAGGAAGGTGATTGATTTTTTAAGGGAGAAATGCGTTAGATAGAAGCCGTTGTCACGCCGTTTTCCTTTGAAAACAATGCCGTTGGAGACGCCGTAATTAAAAACCCCGATTATAAGAATCGGGGTATTAAAATTTTCGCCGGCGTACTTCGGCGTAGGCGCCAAAGGCGCGCGGCGTTCCGACTTGAAGTCGGAATCGACTTCTATTTACCGATCAAACTGATCGTCTAATCGCATCCTCCTCAACTCCCGCCGTCGGAACCAGCGTCGGGCGGAAGATGAATCTTTCCTCCGGTCTTTAATTTGTCAACGCCGCCGACAACTGCTTCCCTTACAATATCTAGGTCAACTGGGTTAAATTTCGGCGACCAGGCGTAAGCGCCGCTAAAGGCTAAAGAAAACTTCTGCGGCCCTTGGGGCACATTGTAACCCTTAACCGTGACGATGAAACATTTAGCGTAGGGATTGACAATTAACACCTGCTCAACATTGTTTAAGTGGTCTTCTGTTTCCATGGCGTCATTGTCCGGATAAGCGGGGTCGGGAATCAGAGGGTTTCTGCCGTTGACCGTCAGGTCAAGGGCATTGACCAACTGCGGCATCCCTAATTCCTGCCTTTCAATGCTTCCCGGCTTGTCTGTCCAGGCAAGAGTGACGCGAACCTCCTCAACATCGCCGGTTTTAACCAAAAGATAATTTTTGACTTCTCTGTCTCTGATGACATCTTCAATAAACCGCCCGTGGCGAACCGTTTCCACCACCTCCGAAGTGGAAAATTCCGAGAGCACGCCGAAGCCGCACATAAAGTCCGGTCCATAAGGAGTGCCTGGCGACTCTTCCAAACTATTAACAATGATTGCCTTGGCAAGCGAAGGCGACGGCCTCTCGTTAAACTCCTCGTAAAAGACCTGGGTCATCAGAGCCACCACGCCAGTCATTGCCGGCCGGGACATTGAAGTGCCGCTCATTTCGGCATAACCAAAGCCATCCCAAGTCGGCACAGTTGACCAAACATCTTGGCCTAAAACGCAGCCGGTGATGCCGATTCTGCCGTCATCTGCTGGCCCCCAACCGGTAAAATTAGTTGGCACACCATATTCATCGCTGGCGCCAACGACAATGGCATTTTTGGCGGTCGCCGGCGGTCCTAATGTGCCGTACCTATTACCGCAGCGATGTCCGGAATAAGGCGACCGTTCGTTGCTTGCCGAAAGAGTGTAGATAAACTCGCGACCCAAACCGCCTGCAACAATAGTGTCGATCAGAATTGAAGTTAAACAGGTGTCGCCTTCCCATTCGCAAGGCCTGTTGTTTTTTGCCACATTAACGCCTAAAGACATGCCGCCGATATCAACATCGTAGACCGAAATCATTTTCCCAAAATCTTCTTCAATATCAGCCGAGTCGTTATAGAGGCATCCATCCCGGCCGCACTCATCCAAGGCAAAGGAAACAATCTGAACGCCAGGCGCCACGCCCATAAACTGGAAACGCAGGATGTTTTTGCTATTAAGCCGCCCCCACTCCTGGGAATAGGCGCCGGAACCGCCGGTAATGCCAGCCACGTGAGTGGCGTGTCTAGCACAATCTTTTTCGTCGGCAACAATCAGTCGCCCATCAAAATCAGGATGCTGGCAAACCGTCCAGCTGTCATAGACGCCGACAATCACGCCCGTGCCGTCATATCCAGGATAAGTTGTCCTCATCTTATCCACACCAGCTGTCCGGCGAACCTGGTCGTTGTTTGATTCAAGTTTTGCTGACCAAATATCTACGGCTCGAACCGCTCTTTCATCCTTAATTTTATAGAAATCATTCAATCTTTCCTCGGGAATCGCGGTCAAAACGACGTTTAAAAGTTTGACTTCGCCCTCAAAGATTCCACCATATTTTTGAACCATGTCAGCGGCCTCGCTTAAAGCCACGTCCGGCTGGAACCAAACAGCCAAGCCGATTTCGCCGGTTGGCTTTTTATTCCACGGGCCGAACAAATTGTTGCGGACTGAATAAGTTAATTTCTTGTCCGGGGGAAGCCTTAAAGTCGGCGAAGGATAGATTAGAGAATTTGCCAAACCAGAGGAAATCGCCCTGTCCAGAGGAAAATCCGGTCTGGGCACAAGGTCCTTGAGGTCAACCATGCCAAAAACAGAAGGGTTCAACTGATGACAAAATTCCGGCAGCTCCGGGTCGTCGAATGGAGGAGGGTCGTCCGGCTCGACATACGGCTCTGGCTTTAGCGCTTGCTGGGCAAAAATCTGCGCCGCGCTTCCGCCGTCGCTGCGGGAATCCAACGGATTGTTGTCAGGGTTACTAATTTCCACGCAGGAAAAAAAGGTGAAAACAAACAACGGGCAAAGCGTCTTTACGGTCTTTCTCCTGCCAAAGGCGGACTTCGTTTCATCGCGCATTTTTCTCTCTCCTCTATTTTTACCCGCTGAATTTCTACATTGATAACACCGACCTTATTATCAGTGTTACCTGCCCCACAGTTCCCAACTTGTCGGGATACTTCAGGGTCAGTAAATAAAATATCAGCGGGCTTTTATTTTAAAAGTGCCTTCTCCTTAAAAGCACTTTAACACAGGACATCCGCGCTGTCAAATGCTTGTTCTCGACATTAGTGGATAACTTTATCTTACCCCGCCCCTTCCCCGCCGTCAATTTCGCCCCGCCTTGGCGGGGGGCGAATTTAAAAAAGAGGCCAAAACCCGACCTCTTTAAATTTCTATATTAAGATTCAGCCTGATTCTATCTTTAACTTACAAAAGTAGAAATTGAATGTGTGTATTAGAGGTAAAAATCTTGGTTATGATCGACAAGATCTACAAAAGTAGAAATTGAATGTGTGTATTAGAGTAGACCCTCTTGTAGAAGCGATTTTTTATCTACAAAAGTAGAAATTGAATGTGTGTATTTAGAGTCGTGGTAGCATCTCCGGATCTTCCCAATCTACAAAAGTAGAAATTGAATGTGTGTATTAGAGTCATCAGGATGATAGAGAATGTATTATCTACAAAAGTAGAAATTGAATGTGTGTATTAGAGGCGAAGATGGTTTGAAGATAGCGGTAATCTACAAAAGTAGAAATTGAATGTGTGTATTAGAGTACCCAGTATGTTTTAATGAATTTACAATCTACAAAAGTAGAAATTGAATGTGTGTATTAGAGCTGAAAAAGCGCTAGAAGGACTTAACATCTACAAAAGTAGAAATTGAATGTGTGTATTAGAGTGGAGAAGTTTTTTCTTGCCATAGATATCTACAAAAGTAGAAATTGAATGTGTGTATTAGAGCAATCTATGCTTTATTTTAAATGTTGGTATCTACAAAAGTAGAAATTGAATGTGTGTATTAGAGAGAGGAGATAAGTCGGATGCTCTCGCATCTACAAAAGTAGAAATTGAATGTGTGTATTAGAGGAATTGAGTTTGATAAAGACAATATACATCTACAAAAGTAGAAATTGAATGTGTGTATTAGAGCATCTTTGATTAAATCCTTTGTAAATATCTACAAAAGTAGAAATTGAATGTGTGTATTAGAGTTAACAAACTAAAAATTATGTCAACAAAT
>DYHP01000048.1 GCA_020724105.1 Candidatus Methylomirabilis sp.
CAAGCGAATTTATCGACTCCTCACGAAATTTGGTGGCAGAAAGTAGATATTCCCCTTTTCTAAATTACTATCTTTAACAAATAATTTTTTAACTCATTAACATCTACTCTTTCCTGTTTCATCGAATCCCTGTCGCGAATGGTGACGTCATTTTTTTCAAGCGAGTCAAAATCAACGGCAAATCGGGAGCTGCCTCAAAACAATTTCAGTTGCGAATCTTTATCGCTCAAAAATTCTTTAACTTTTTTATAAAATTCCTTTGCGGTTTCCATCGCGTTCTTGGACTCTTCCTTGCTTAACGGCACCAATGGATCGTATGTAAATTCATTTCTTTTCTTTCTCATTCTATCAAATTTATCTATAAGAAAAGTAAAATCCCTACCTAAAATTTTTCCAGCGACTTCAACTGTTGTTTTATGCTGTGCCCCGTCATCCGGTCTGCAACTCTTCAAATAAACTAAGGCGCGGGCAACTTTCAACATTGAATTGTACGCCATAGAAAAACAGGCCTCTTCGTCTATTTCAAAAATTTTTTCCGCGACGGACAAATTTTTCTTGGCACTCTGAATTAACGCCTTAATCTGATCAACGCCAACCTTTTCTTTTTTTAATAATCCCGCTTCAATTAAACTATCCAAATAACTTTCTAAACTCATAATCATTACCACTTACAATTAAATATTTCTTCAAGATATTTTGCAAAAATGAACCTTTTTTAAATTTATGCCTAAAATCGTCTTCTGAATAAAGATGATAATTTATTTCCCTTTGAATTGATTTTTCCACCGTTTTTAATTTTTTAATCAATTCATCTTCGTTTATTTGTCCAATTATCAATAAATCTATATCTGAGTCTGCGCGAAAATCGCCTTTGACATAAGAACCAAAAATTAAGGCATATTTTATGCCTTTGACGGATGCTGTCACTTTTTTTAATTCGCCCTCAATGCCTATAGTTTTAGTAAAAATGCCGCGAATCTCTTTTAACAAAGGATTTTGTTTGTTTAAAAAGTAATAAACCAAATTTGCTTTTTTCTCAGTTTTTAATATTCCGAAATTCACAAGTTTGTTTAATTCGCGCCGGCAAGTTCCGATCGATATTTTAATAATTTTTGCGATTTCACTTAAATAAAATCCTCTCCTCTCATTGGCAAAAAAGAGTTTCAAAATATTTTGACGCACTTTTGATTTATAAAGAATGTCTAACACAATAGACGCACAATTACTTCAATTATAATGCTTACTCAAAATTGAGTAAATTCTTGTTCAATTTTGAATAAATCATTAAATCTTATAATGAAACTTTTTAACAACCAATTTTCTCTTTAAAATAATCTTTGAGTTCCGCAATAGCGATTCGGCTCTGTTTCATCGAATCCCTGTCGCGAATGGTGACGTCATTGTTTTCAAGCGAGTCAAAATCCACCGTAACGCAATATGGCGTGCCGATTTCGTCTTGATAACGGTAGCGTTTGCCGATATTGCCCCGGTCGTCCCAAAAAACGTTAAAATTCTTTTTCAGAGCCAAATAAATGTCCCGCGCTTTTTTAACCAGTTCCGGTTTATTTTTCAATAAGGGGAAAACCGCCACTTTATACGGCGCCATTTGCGGTTTAAGTTTCAACACAACCCTGGTTTCGCCTTCAACTTCTTCTTCGTAATACGCTTCGGAAATTATGGCCAAAAGAGTTCTGTCCACGCCAAAAGTCGGCTCAATAACGTGAGGAATGTATTTTTGTTTTGTTTCGTCATCAAAATATTCCAAATTCTCGCCCGAAGATTCTTGATGCCGCGCCAAATCATAATCGGCGCGGTAAGCGATTGCCCAAAGTTCGTCTTGGCCGAACGGAAATTTGTATTCCATATCAATCGTCCGTTTTGAATAAAACGCCCGCTCTTCGGCCGGAATTTCGCGGTCGCGCATTTTTTTCGGGTCAAGACCGATTATTTCCATAAAACCGTGGATATAATCCACCCACTCGTCAAAAATTTTCTTCCAGTTAGAATCCGGGCTTATAAAATATTCTATCTCCATTTGTTCAAATTCCAAAGTGCGGAAAATAAAATTCCCAGTGGTAATTTCATTGCGAAACGCTTTACCGACTTGTCCGATGCCGAAAGGAATTTTTTTGTTGGTTGAATCCAAAACATTTTTATAATTGGCAAAAATTGCCTGCGCCGTTTCGGGACGCAGATAAGCAATCATTCCTTCCTCTTCAACAGGCCCGATTACGGTTTTAAACATTCCGGAAAACATTTTTTGCTCAGTGAGTCCGCCGCCGCAATCAGGGCATCTTGCCTCGCCGAAGCCTTTAGGCGAAGGCGGGTTGAAAGCGTCTTGAATTTTATCCGGGCGGAATCTTTTGTGGCACTTTTTGCATTCAACAAGCGGGTCTTTGAAATTTTTGATATGCCCCGACGCCTCCCAAATTTTGGGGCTTAAAATTATTCCGCCGTCAATGCCGGTCATATCGTCGCGGTCTTGCACAAAATATTTCCACCAGGCGCTTTTAATGTTATTTTTCAATTCCACTCCCATTGGACCGTAATCGTAAGTGTTGGCGAGACCGCCGTAAACTTCTGATCCAGGGAACACAAAACCCCTTCTCTTACAAAGAGAAACTATCTTCTCCATCAACTCTTCACCCTGAAATTGTTTCCTTGAAGACATAAATAAATGGATTTAAGGGCTGAAACCTAAAAATTAAATAGTCATAATTTCTCGTTCTTTTTCATCGCCCATTTTCTTGACCAAGTCGTTATATTCTCCCGATATTTTGTCCAATTCTTCCTGCCGGCGGTATTTTTCGTCTTCGGAAATTTTTTTGTCTTTTTCTTCGGCAACGATTTTGCTTTTCACTTCGTCTCTTGTCCGCCTTATCCCCTGCCTTGCTTCTTCCAATTTCTCTTTCATCACTTTTACAAGTTCTTTTCTGCGCTCTTCGGTGAGTTGGGGTAAAACAATGCGCAAACCTTTGCCGTCGGAAACGGGATTTAAGCCGATGCCCGACTCGGAAATGGCTTTTTCTATCGCTTTAGTCAATGATTTGTCCCACGGCTCAATATAAATCGTCTTTGGGTCGGGAATCGTAACCGACGCAACGCCCTTTAGCGGCATTTTTGAGCCGTACGCGTCCACTTCTATATTTTCAACCAACGCCGGCGTGGCTCTGCCGGTCTTGATACTGCCCAACTCCTTTTGGAGAAAATCTATCGTTTTCTGAAAATTTGGCTTGTAATCATTGATATTCATATGTGTGTAGAGGCCCACAAAACGGCCATCACAATGCTATTTAACGCCAGAAAATTGGCGTAAATTGGCGTAGTTGTGGCGTGATAATGGCGGTTTACTGCGCTCGCCACATTCCCATATAAACCACGTCGGCGTCCCTCGGATCTATTAAAAACACGCGGCCGATGCGGCTTGAAGGAAGTTTGTGGGTAATCCAATTCATTCCGCCGTTCACGGTTTTGTAAAGCGTCGTGGCGGTGGAATAATAAATCTCATTGCCGTTTTTGGGATTAACGGCCAATCCGTAGATTTTAACGCTTGACGGCTGTGTCAAGAGTTTTATCGGCGTCCAGATTTTGCCGCCGTCGGAAGTTTTTAAGAGGCCGTACCGCGACGCCAAAACCAAAGATTCGTCGGCTGTTTCGTCAAAAACCAGCTTGCCGTATTCCAAACTGGCCGGATATTCCTTAAAATACTGCGCCAGTTCGCTCCAATTTTTGCCCGCGTCCGAGGTCTTCCAAATGCCATTGCCCTCGGTTGCCGCATAAACAATTTTTGAATCGTATTTGGCGATTAAAATGTCGCGGATGTAGTTTCTGGTTCTGACGACCGCCACCCAGCTTATTCCGCCGTCGCCGCTCTTGACAACGTCGCCGGCGCTGGTGCCTGCGTAAACGACCGAGTGGTTATTGGGGTCAACCGCCAAGGCGGTTATCAATTTTTCCAATCTGGTTTCAAAATACATTATTTGCCAGGTTCTGGCGCAGTCAACGCTTTTTACAACCTTATTTTCATAAGCGGAATAAATTGTGCACTTCTCTTTCGGGTCAACCGCAACCGCGGGAATGGCGCCGCGGGAAAGGGTCGGCGAAACATTCCAACTTTCGCCTCCGTCATAAGTAAAAAACAAGCCGTTCGCTTTGCTGCCCAAATAAAGCGCTTTGTTATCCTGCGGGTCAAAAACGAGCGTCAGGACATCGACTCCGCCGAATGATTTCGGTTTGCCGGTCGTGGTCGGCATTAAAACTTTTTGGACCCAACCATTGCCGCGATCTATACTTTTATAAACGCCGCCATCAACCGCGGTTCCGCCGCCGACTTGGATGCTTACGCAGCCAGCGCCTAGAAAGATGAGGGATGAAATAATAAATAAAATTATGAGTAGT